>CAYNNM010000076.1:0-4580 GCA_964398575.1 uncultured Methanosarcinales archaeon | reverse complement strand
TGCGATCTGCGCTGCTGAATACCGCGCGGATTCCCTCTCCGATCTTTCGGAACTCAAGAGCGATATGGGAGCGAAGAAGATAGGAACAGCGAAGATAGATGAATTCATCGCGAGCATAGAGAGGAATGTCGGAGAGAAGAATTTCCTCGAGGCAGACAGATTGAGCGATGAGGCGAGGATGCTCGCGAAGGGCTATCTTGATCTTGAGAATAACATCTCGCGCCTCGCGCAGTTCGGGAAGGAACTGGATGCTGGAATGAAAGAGGAGATAGATGGCGCGATAGATGAGGCGAGATTCGATCTCTCGCTCGGCAATCTCGATACAGCGAAAGAGCTGTATCGCGAGGCCATCAATCTGACAGATGAGGCTTACCTGAGAAAAAGGGATGATGCGCTTCTCGGACTTGCGGCGCTGAATCGAGGAGGGATCAGGATCGCAGGAATGATGGATGTCGGGCGCGCCCTTCTCGCATCAGATTACGAGAAGATATCGCTTTTCGAGAGAGAGGCCAAGAACACTATCCGATCAAGCGCGCTTATCGATAGGATGAGGGATGCGAGCGAGACATATGGAAATAATCCGGGGAATCAGAGATTAAGGGATGCGATAACCGAAGCTGAGATGAATTTCGAGCTCGGGAACCACGCGGAGATAGAGAGGCTCTGGAAAGAAGCGGATGGGCTCTTCTTCTATGCGAAAAAATCGATTGACTCGCTCGAGTTCACAGACAGGCAGAACTACAGCTCCGCGGGATTCAGGAAGAAAGCGGATGAGGCGAAGGCATTGATTGGAAAGGGGCTTTTCGAGGAAGGATATCTTCTCATTGAGGAAGCCATAGCGCAAGGCGAGAGAGAGATGTCAAAGAGCGCATTCGCCTCGCAGATTGGAGAGGGATTCCTCGATAAGGCAAGGAGGTATCTTCCGTACATTGGAGCAATCCTCGCCATCACTGCGATATTCCTCTATTTTGAGTACTCGGCAATCGTCCGAAAGATAAATAAAGCGAGGATGGGGATTCTTGAGAGAAGGAAGAGAGAGACAGAAGAGCTGATGAAGAGAGTGCAGGAGGCGTACTTTTTGAGGAGAAGGATGTCGAAGAGAACCTACGACACTGAGCTCTCGAGGCTGCAGGAGAGGATGATCCGGATAAAAGAGGGCATCGCTATGCTGAAGGAGGGAAACGATGATTGACCTTCTCTACTACATACCGATAATAATCGCTCTTCTGACAAGCGGGATCCTTCTCGTCTATGGATTCGAGAGCAGGAACAAGAAAGCGCTCTACATATATTTCGGATTCTTCACGCTTAGCGTAATCGTCTTCTTCCTGCATCTGATATCCCAAGGGTTGGATGAACACACAAAGAGAATCATAGTGAAATCATCCTACATCATATTCATATTGATGCCTCCGTTCTTCCTCTATGCGCTCTCGGAGATATTCTCTAAATACTGCTATCTTACGAAAAGAAGGATGAACTGGTTCCTTATATTCTCGGCTCTTGTCGGGGGGATGATATTCTTCTCGGATGATTTCTTTACCGAAATCGCGAATGGGCCTGGCCTTAAGATCTCGGCGATATATGCTATCTTGTTCATAGTGTACTATGCAGCTATTTTCGCATTCACTGTGAGAAAATTCCTTCTTGAGTACAGGGACACTGAAGAAGAAAGGAAAGGACCGTTTCTCCTCATCAATGCGGCGACAATCGTCCTTCTCGGAGGGATACTCCTGATCGAGGTCCTGCACCAGCTCTTCGGCATCAGCCATTTCCTGCACGAGATATTCGTTCTTGGAGTCATAACATTCATCTTCTACAACAGCTTCAGGTACGGGCTGATAGTCATCGAGAAGAACATATACATCTTCGCATCAGTGATATTCTCTCTCCTCATCATAGCTGGAGTGATATATATGGGCGGAAGATACGAGGCTGAGATGGGGGAAGCTATGCTCTCTGAGATGATGGAGAGCCAGAGGATAGTCCTTCTCCACGCAGAGGAGCACATAGGTGAATTCTTCAAGGGACTCGAGATAAGCGCGAATACTCTTGAAGAGACAAGCACGATGAAGGATTATTTCAGATATGAGGATAAGGTCGCCCTCAGAGCCGATCTCGAGGGCAGGCTCGCGAGCTTCGAGAGGAGGAATGGATATCCTGCTGCAATACTGAATGATGGTGGAAGCATCATCGCCGAATCAAGAAGATTCCGTCACGAGCAACTCGAGAAAGTGGGAAGCGCTAGAGGCAGCGCATTGAGAGAGGACGGATTCGCGATGAGCGAATATTACTCTATCGATGGGAAGGTGCGCTTCTTCCTCTTCATACAGATCCACAGCAACGGGATTCCGATAGGGATTCTCGCGATAGATGCTGATGCGGACTCAATCAAAGAAGCATTCGAGGGCAAATCAGACCGGGCGCAGATAGGCTGGATAGCTGAAGGAAAAGACATCATCCTTCTCCACGAAGAGATCAAGGTGGCTGACCCATTCATTGTAAGAGCGCTGCTCGATAATCCTTCGGACCACGGAATCGCAGAGGATTCTTACGGAGACCAGGTCATATATTCGAAGAGAGAAGTCTCTGTCGCAGGGAAGGAATGGACTATAGGCGCAGCAGGATATGTCGGAAACATAGAGTCAGAGCACAGGAATATCGTCGGCAAGATAAAGAACCTATCTTTCTTCGCAGTGATATTCGTGTTTGTCAGCTCATCCGCGATAATACTCATCTATGTCAGGCACAGCAGGAACCTGAAAGGAGAAGTGGACAGGAAGACCGCGGATCTTGAGAGCTCTAAATACGAGATAGAGAGGATGAATGAGTATCTGAAGAGATCGAATATCGAGCTCAACAAGAAGATAGAGGAGCTTGAGAAGACAAAGAGCGCGATGATGAATCTTCTTGAGGATGTGCAGGAATCGAACAAGCGGCTCGAGTCCGTCGATGAGATGAAGACTGATTTCATGAATGTGGCGAGCCACGAGCTTAAGACTCCGCTCATCTCGATAATCGGCTACACTGAGCTTCTGCTCGAGAACAAGGCATTATCGGAGGAGGCGAGAAACAGCCTCGAAATAGTTCACCGGAACAGCGCGAGATTGAAGCAGCTTGTCTCGGATATCCTGATGATATCGAAGCTTGAGTCAGGCAGCTTCCCGATGAAGAGGAAGAAGTTCGACTTCAAGGAGCTCGCCGATGAGGCAGTGAGAGAGGTAAGCGGCGGGGCGAAGCAGAAGAGGATAGAGATAAAGAACGATTCGAGAAAGGCGATCATGAATGGGGATGAGGAGCTCCTGAGCCACATATTCACGAATCTGATGAACAATGCTATCAAATTCACTCCGGAAGGCGGGAAGATCATCCTCACTCTGGGAGAGGAGAGAGGGAAAATAGTCGGAAGCGTGAAGGATACTGGAGTCGGGATACCGAAAAAGTTTATAAACAATCTTTTCCAGAAATTCTATCAGGTCGATTCCGGCCGCGACCGCAAATACGGCGGGACCGGGCTTGGGCTCTCGATATGCAAGCGCATAGTCGAGATGCACGGAGGGAGGATCTCTGCAGAGAGCGAAGAGGGCCGCGGAAGCGAGTTCATATTCGAGATTCCGAAGAAAGGGAGGAGGGAGAAAGATGGAGAGAAAGATAATGGTGGTCGATGACGAGCAGGACACAAGAGAGCTTGTCAAGGCCATACTGAAGAAGGAAGGATTCGATGTGGCGGAGGCAGTGAATGGCGATGACTGCCTGAAGAAGATAGAGAAAAGCGTGTCATTGATCCTTCTCGATGTGATGATGCCGGGAATAACCCCGAAGAAAGTCGTCGAGGAGATAGGGAAGAGGGGCGAGCTCTCGCACGTGAAGATAGTCTATTTCACAGTGCTAAATTTCCCGGAAGAGGAGCGGAAGAAAATAATGAAAGGGCAAGTAGTCGGCTACATCCAGAAGCCATTCGAGAACAGGGCGCTTCTCGAACAGGTGAAGAAAGCACTTTCGTGAAGAGATGGATAGATGGGATTGAAAGAAGACATCAAGGGGAATCTCATCTCGCTTGTCGTTGTGGATAAGGAAGGATTCCTCGGTAAGATAGTCGAGATAGAGGGGATTCTCTCAGAGATATCGAAAAGGGCGATATACATCTCACTTACCCAGCCCTACAGGACTGCGATGGAAGCTATGAGGAAGAATGGGGTCGCGCTTGAGAAGTATACATTCATAGATGTCCTATCGAGCACTGTCACGAATCCGGAGCCAGATCCGAATTGCTTCTTTGTCTCATCTCCCTCCGCGCTGACCGAGCTCTCTGTCGCGTTCACGAAAGTCGTCGCGGAGAAAGGGTGCGATTCCGCGCTTTTCGACTCGATATCCACGCTTACGATATATGAGGATGAGAACTCAGTTATAAGGTTCGTCCATAACATAATGACAAAATCCAAGGTCCTTGAGACAAAAGTGGTCTTTGTCTCATTGAAGGAGGACAAGGATGCGGGACTCATCAAGGATATGTATATGTTCGTCGATAAGGTCATCGATACCGCAAGCGAGGAAGAGAGGATAAAGGAAATAGCCGGAGC
>CAYNNM010000075.1:0-4673 GCA_964398575.1 uncultured Methanosarcinales archaeon | reverse complement strand
CATTGCATAATTCAGCTAAGGGGCGAAGCCCTTGAGGGAATTATGCAACAAAGCAGGATTTCGAGAAGAAAACTATATAAATATGTCTATATTTAGACATATATGATTTTTGAAGCGATAATAGAAATCCCTCGGGGCGATGACCGAAGAAGACACTTCAACTGCGAGAAGAACATGTTTGTCGATTTAGATCCGATAAAAGAAAGAATTCCAGTAAACGAAGGGGTGATGCCTATCCACTACGGATTCATCCCGAACACCCACAATCCTGCCGACAAGGATGATGTCGACCTATTACTCTACTCTGAACGCGAGTTTAAGGTTGGAGAAAAAGTAAAAGTGAGATTGATTGGTCTTCTTGATCGCGCAGATGGAGACAGCAAGGTAATAGCGATTGAAGAGAACAACCAAGAGATAAAAAAGTGCGAAGATATCCCAAAAGAAGAGATGGATCTGATCATCAGGTATTTTGGCGTTCACCATAAAATCAAGATGATAGACGATGAGAAAATGGCTGAAGAGTACGTAGAGAGACACAAAAAATGAAGCTCAAGATAACGAACCTCGTGAAATTCTACACGCTCCTCTTGCTTAATGAATCGCCGAAGTACGGCTATGAAGTGATGCAGGAGCTCGAGAGAAGGGTTGGGAAGATCAGCCCGAGCCAAGTATACCCTTTCTTTGCCGAACTCGAGAAGAAAGGCCTGGCAATAGTAGTCGAGAGAGGAGAGCGCGACCGGAAAAAGTACAGGCTGACAAATGAGGGCAGGAAAGTATTCAAAGAGCTATTTGCGAACATGGATGACTTAATCGAGACCGCGATATCGAAGAAAATCAACATCTGCGTTCACTGCGACGAGAAGATCTACGGGCTCGGCCACCGCGAGAAGATAAAGGGAAAGCAGATGACATTCTGCTGCAAGTACTGCGCCGCATCATATAAGAAAGGAGAGGAGCATCGACATTAGAATTTTATCATGATCAATTCCTTTGAGATATCCTTCGAGAGCACCTTCGCCCCTCTCTTCGTTATCAGGATGTCGTCCTCAATCCTTATGCCATATTTTTCCTGCTCGTAGACTCCTGGCTCAACAGTCAGGATGTTTCCTTCTTTCAGTATCAGCTTCTTCCTCTCATATTCCAGTGCTTCGTGGATGTCTATCCCGAGGCCGTGGCCGAGGCCGTGGATGAATCTTTCACCGAGCACCTTGACGACCGATTCCTGGACCTTCATATAGTCGACACCTGGCTTCAATGACTTGATGGCCTCTTCCTGGATGCCAAGAAGCTCATAGTACATCCTTACCTCTGAATCGCTTGGGTTTCCGACATAGACAGTCCTTGTTATGTCTGATTTGTAGCCTTTGTACTCGACTCCGAAGTCGATTATGCAGAAGCCCTCGTTTATCCTGCTGTCCGGCTCCGCGTGCGGCATGCTCGCGTTCCTGCCTGAGGCGAAGATTATCTTGAATGAAGGGATGCAGTTGTATCGTCTCATCTCAGATTCCATGAAGCTCTTCGCATCCTCTTCTGTCTTGAACTTCCGGAAGTTCCTTAATGTCGCATCAAGCACTTTCTTAGATATATCGACGCAATTCTGCATTATCCTTATCTCATCTGGATTCTTCCTCGCTCTTGTCTTCACAAGGAGCCTTGAGATATCCGTGAACTTTTTCGGCTTCATGCTCTTCTTCAGTCTTCTCAGGAGATTCAGCGTCACGAAATCCGCGTTTATGCCGGTATTTTTGCCCTCGAAGTATCTCGCAAGCAGCCTGTCGAATTCCCTCTTGCTCTCAAGAATCTTCACGTTCCTGACCTGTGAGAATCTCTTCGCTCGCTCGTACTCCATCTTCGGGGCATAGAAGATGGCTTTCTTGCTCTTTGGGACTATCAGGATGCCGTACTCGATGTCGAGGCCTGTGAAGTAGAAGAGATTGTTGTCCTTAAGGGAAGTATTCATTATCAGGGCGACATCGACTCCCTCTTCCCGAAGATGCTTCTGGAAATTGCGTATCTTCATAGAGAAATTGAATGTAGAGAATATAAAAAGTTAACTATCCGAACATATTGAGGTAGTCCTTGCCCTCTTCCTTCTCTTTCTTCTTCACCTTGATGACTGCATCGAAGAAATCCTTCTCCTTTATCTTCGTGCGATTCTCCCTTATGGCGAAGTATCCTGCCTCGGTCGCTATCGCGCGTATCTCCGCGCCTGAGCATCCTGCCATCTCTTCGGCGAGCTTATCGGTATCGATCTTCCTCTCCATCACCATATTCCTCGTGTGGATCCCGAATATCCTCTTTATTCCATCCACATTAGGCACTGGGACCTCTATCAACCTGTCGAGGCGGCCTGGCCTTGTGATCGCAGGGTCGAGTATGTCCTTGCGGTTGGTGCAGCCGATTATCTTGACATTCCCGAGGTGCTTGAATCCATCTATCTCTGCGAGAAGCTGCATGAATGTCCTCTGGACCTCACGCTCGCCGGATGTCCCTATATCGATCCTTTTCGCAGCGAGAGCGTCGACCTCGTCGATGAAGATTATCGATGGCGCTTTCTCGCGCGCGAGCTCGAATATCTCTTTCACCATCTTCGCGCCCTCGCCGATGAACTTCTGCACAAGCTCGCTTCCGACTACCTCGATGAATGTCGAGTTTGTCGATGCGGCGACAGCCTTCGCGAGTATGGTCTTGCCTGTTCCTGGAGGACCGTAGAGAAGCACGCCCTTAGGCGGCTGGATGCCGACTTTCTCGAAAAGATGCGGTTTTTTCAGAGGAAGCTCAATGACCTCCTGAAGCTCGTTTATCTGGGTATCGAGCCCTCCGATATTGTCCCAAGCCATCTTCGGCTTCTCGATTATCACGAATTTCTCGACATTGAATGATTTCGAAGAGGTTATCTTGCGTATGACTGTCAGATTCTTCTGCTCGACAAGCACGGTGTCTCCGCTTTTCAGCTTCCCGCAGCCGCTTGACACCTCGACGAGGAATTCATTGCCGTTGTTCAGCCTGATTATCACATTCTCAGAGACGACCTCTTTTACCTCCGCGACAAGAAGAGGCATCCTCTGGAAGCGCGAGAGCTCCTCTTTCATCGATGAGACTGTCTCGCGAAGGAGCCTGTTCTCATCCTCGAGGCGGCTTGTATCTATAGAATAAGATATTCCTGCCTTTGCGATATCCGAAGAAGCGTTGTTCTCATTCATTTTTCTTTGGAAACAAGGATTGAGGGAATTTCCGATGTTTATAAATATTTTGTGTTTAAAAAGAAGCGCCGAGGACGCTGAATTCTCATATCACAAAGCGTCCTTCGCGAAGGATCTGGAATCTCTTGCTGCCCTTCTCCCCGTAGATGTCCATCTTCTGGCCCTTCGCGTCGATGACGATGTCATAGTGATAGGTCGATGCGCGGTCAGCGTTGAATCCGGAGCCAAGGGCGATATGGATCATGTTCGCGATCTTCTCGTTGACAATGAGATAATCGCACAACCTGGCTTTCGGATTGGTGTTGATCGCGAACTCTCCGATTTTCCAGAAATTCTTCCTTTTGAGATCAGCTATCTCTTTTGACACAGCCCCGTTTCTCTCCATCATGTTCAGCTGCTTCAGTGAATCGCCGCGATCCTTCTTGAGTGCCTTCATTATCTTCCTATCTCCCTTGATTATCCTGTATCCTTTCTCACTGCAGGATATCGTAAATGGCGCGCTTTTCGGTATGACATAGCTCTTGTCTATGCTTATCACGACATCTCCGATGAATGTGCCCTCGATGAAGTCAGGAGTCATGAATGCCTCGCCGCCAGGGATGTTCGCGTATGTCCCGCCGACAATCCCTTTCTTCAAAAAATCTCGGTCGATCTTCTCGCGGACATCTGTGCCTGATGAGAGAGGATATCTTCTTGATTTCCCTGCTCCCAGATGCACGATGAAATCTGTCTGCCCGTGCTTTGTCCTCTTTCCCTTGACCACTATCCGATCAGATCTATCGATTATCGCCATTATCTTGCGGTTCCGTCTCTCAAGAGCGTTCCAGTCGATGAGATTCGTCTCGATGAAGATATCGAGAGGGATCGTATCTGTTATCGCGAGCCTCGACATCGGCTTTCTCGATTCGTCCTTCGCCTGAGGATACCAGGGAAGCTTATACATTATCTGCGAAGGCCCCTGCCACCTCGATCTTCTGTTCTTCGTCGGGTATCCGATGTAGTTTCCGAAGATGTGCTTTCCGCCGTAGCCTTCGCCTTTTATCGAGAAGACAGCGTCGGCTGGCTTAATCCTCTTCGAACCGATGTATCTTGAGAGTGTCCTGAATTTTCGGAATATCGGCTCATCGATATCCTTCTCGAGCTCGCAGCCAGTGAGAGTCGCTGCGAGATCAGATATCCTCTCTGGAAAATCAAGCAGGTTCTTCTTAGCCGATGATGCGCCCATAGTGACTTTCCTCGATAGCTTCTTCGCCGATATCGCCATCGAGTAAGCTATCAGGTATGAATCGAGATAGTCCTCGAGCGGATTCTTCCTGATATCTGTATCCTGTACGAGATCAAAACCGCAGGCAGCGCTCTCCTTGCTCTTGAGCGCATAGACTTGTATCCAGAGCGTCTTCGCTGTCCTCGCAAGCTCGCTCCATCGGTATCTTCTTAGCCACGAGGCTTTCGCGAGTGAGAATGCCCTTC
>CAYNNM010000074.1:0-4693 GCA_964398575.1 uncultured Methanosarcinales archaeon | reverse complement strand
TAACATAGGCGAGAAGATAAAGATAACCGTTCCTGGTAAGCTTCGGCTCGAATCAGACGAAGTGAAAGTACTCGGATTTTTGATCCAGACGACAGCGAATGCCGATTCCGACACATATCAATGCTCAATCATAGTGTTCGATGACGAAAGCAAAAGATATGCACGCGAGGACTTCGAGGTAATCGTGAAGTAAAATGGCGAAGATAAAGAGAAGGCTGACGCAGGAGCAGGAGTTCCAGATACTCAGGCTTGTGCTCGATAAGTTCCTCTGGATAGGCACTGCGATAATGCTTTTCTCGCTCTATCTCATCTACCGGAGAGAGGATATCTACACGATCGCTCCCGTGATGGCTGTCGGTGCGGTCGTCCTCTTCATCTTCGTGGTCATCATAAAGAAGGAATACGAGATAATAAAATGAGGAAGAAAGGGGCCATCGAGCTTTCTCTCAATTTCATCGTCACCCTGCTGATAGCCCTAGTGGTGTTCGGGTTCGGCCTCAAGCTCGGATACGACCTGATATTCAAGTCAGATGAGCTCGCATCGAAGGTCGGCAAGGAGACTGAGGATAAGCTAAGGAGTGTCCTCTCCACAGGAACCAAAGTGGCCATCCCTGAAGGGATGAAGAAACTAAAGCCCGGGGAGAGCTACGCCCTCCCTGTAGCTGTCTATAACATCCTTGATTCTGAGAAGGTATTCTCTGTCGCAGTCGAGCCATACAGATATCTGCGGAATGAGAATGAGGAAGAGGATTTCGCCCCTGAGACCAAGTGGACCCTCGATGCGAGAAAGGAGTCATTGAAGCCGAATGAGAAAAGAGTGTTCAGTGTACCTATGAAGGTCCCTTCCGGAGCCAAGAAAGGAACATACATATTCAACATAGCTGTCTGCGACAGCGCGGAATGCAGGTTCGGCGATCCAGCGATCAGATATGGCGATCCGCGCCAATTCATGATAAATGTTATTTGAATCCGCTTGCTAAATCGAGCAATGCTTTCTTCTGGTCTTTCGCGAGCACTATCCCTGATGCGACAAGGACACCTTTCGCCCCGAGCCTTTTCGCTATCCGGACATCCTCTCCGTTCTTTATCCCTGCTCCGCAGAGGATAGGGATCTCCTTTACCTTGTGCACTCGCTCGATCGTCTCAGTGATTATCTCAGGCCTCGCTGTCGAGACAGAGATGTTCCCTCCGATAAGCTCAGGAGGCTCTATTGCTATGTAATCTGGCGAAAGTGTGGCGACCTTCTCTGCCCATTCAGGAGTATCAGCGCAGGCGATGACTAGAAGCCCTCTTTTTTTCGCTGCGAGAACCGCGTTTCTCAGATCATCGAGTTGCAACCTATGCTCCGAATGGTTTAGGATAGTCCCGACAGCTCCTGCCTCCTTCACGGAATCAGGGAGTATGAATCCTGTCTTCGCTCCGAAATCGATTGAATCCACGTGCTGCGCGAGGATCTTCGCTCCCGTCGATGCGCAAAGGCGGATGTCTGCTGCCTGGACAGCGGAATAGACGCTGATGCCCGATTCCTTCCCGGCATCGCGGCAGGCTCTCGCGAGAGACTCGGCATTCTTCCCTGTGCTCTCGGAGTATGTCTTGAAATTTACGATGATCATCTCTTCCATCTCAATCGAGCAGTCCAGTGAGTTTAAGAATCTTTCCAAAGACAGATGATGCGAGGAACTCCCGGAACTTCCTTCCCTCTTTCGCGCAGGTCTCGTTCATCTCGACGACGCAGCCTGCGAATTCCCTGCATTCGGCCATCTCGCAGCGGGTCCTTGTCTTGCATTCGAGAGGGCTGTGGGTGCAGCGGTAGTTGCGGCAGATATCATTCGTGCACATGAGCCCGTCGTTGCAGTTGCGGTCGGTGAGGCAGCACCCCCTGATGAAGATGTTCTCGCAGGTGCCATTGACGCAGCTATCCTCTGTGCAGGCATTCCCATCATTGCACATCGAGCGGCACTCGTGGTTTGTGGCCACTTCGCACGGCCTGCATAGAAGTGTCTCGCAGATATTGTCGAGATTGCAGAAATCGCTTCCTTCGCATTCCGAATGCAGCCTGCAACCGATCCCGGGACAGCCGACAAGGAATACTGCGCTCTCTTTCGCATCGGATATCGTGACTACATAGACTCCTTTTCCAGTGAATCTCTGATCAGGGATGAATCTTGGGAAAAGAGCATCCTCTGAATCTATCTCGCTCACGCTTAAGTTCCCAAGCATCCACTTTCCAGTCATGTTGAACGATGTTCCGGCTGCTCTCTTGAGGGCAAAGAACGAGTAGTCGTAGAGGTCCTTTTTTCCTTCCTGCTTTATCTGGAAATAAGTGGTTCCGTTCTCATCGCAGTAGGATGTGGATGGAATTATCGCGGCGAGAGCCGATGCTGAGAGAAGAATCGCGGCGAATGCGAGAATGATCAGTCTATGCATAGGGCAGGATTGTTCCCTTTTTTTAAATACCTTTGCAAAGGATTTAAATATTGATTCTGACAATGAAACGCTATGGCAGTCCTTGATGACCGTGAATTCGAGAGAATGATGAAGGATTCTGTCCCTCTGGTAGTCAAGTTCTTCTCGATGTGGGATTCGAGATCACGGGCACTTGAGGAAGGCTATCAGGCGCTGTCCGATGAGCTCTCGAAGAAGGCGAGATTCATGCAATCGAACATAAACGTGAATCCTGACCTTGCCGAGAAGATGCTTGTCACGAAAATCCCGACAGTGATTGTCTTCAAGAATGGGGAGATGATCGCGAAGATAGCATCTATCGCCTCGAAGAGGGCTCTTAAGGAGCAGATAGAGAATGTGATATCGAAAAGAGATATCTAGAACAAATCACTTGAATTCTGTGTAGCTGCACTTTCCGCAGGAGCGCCTGTTCTTATGCTCCGCAAGATAGTATCCTGCGCCGCATTTTGGGCACTCGCGGTTCTTCACTTTCCCATCAGCATACATAGTCCATCTCTTGCTGCCCGGTTTCTTCTTCTTAGCAGCGGCCGCTGCAGGTTTCGCTTTTGGTTTCTCTGCCATCGATCATCACCTATTCCTTCGGAGCCTCGGCGCTCTCCTTCGCTGCAGCGGCTTTCGCCGCCTCCTCTGCTGCTTTGGCCTCGGCCTCTTTTTTGAGCTCTTCCTCAGTCTTCACGAACTTGTTCTTAAGAAGAGTCTTTTTATCCTCTATCTTCATCAGCTCATCGTGGCTGTTGTAGACGTGCGCGATGACTTTCGCCTTCTCGACGCCGAATCTCGGGTAGAGGTGCCTTACCGCGACAAGGTCGCTCTTCGCCTTCATCTTGGATGCGACAAGCTCTTTCGCCTCGAGTGTTGTAGGGGTCTTGCCCGTGTGCGTTATGTATCCCGACATCCTTGTCCTCGAGAGGAGCGGAGTCTCTTTCTTGGATTTTATCTCTAGTTCCATCATTTCACCTTGATTGCGTATTCTCCTTTTGCCTTGACATCGATCTTCTTCGCGATGAATGACTTATCGGCATCTATGACATTGATCCTGCCCTGCCAGTTCGTCACGAACTGATCTCCCTTGCAGAGAGGGCACTCGTTTCCCTCGACGAAAATCTTGCACGTCTTGCACACTTTCTTCTTCATTTGAATCACTCTTTCGCTTTGCCTTTCTTCGCTGTCTCCTTCTTCTCGCCGGAGAGGTCCTCAGGTATCCACTCGAGCTTGCCGAGCCCCTTCTGCCTCATCGTCAGGCCGATCTTCGGGTTAGACAGATCCTTGTATGATATTGCGATTATCCTTGAGCGGCAGACATCGCCTGCCTTAAGCGTCCTCTTCGAGTCCTTGCCTGTCAGCACCTTCTCCTTCGAGAACGACACGAAATCATCCATCGACTGCGAGACATGCACCATTCCCTCGATAGGACCAAGAGTCATGAAAGCTCCGAAATCGGTTATGTCGCGCACCTTTCCGACGACGACCTCCTGGAGCTCGAGCTTGTATGAAAGAAGCTCGAACTGGACATCATAGTATGTCGCGCCATCGCCTGGGAGGATGACTCCTTCGCCGATGTCGTTTATCTTGAGCACATCGACGACGACACCCATCTCCTCGCTGATGTAGCCATCATACTTCTTCTTTATCTTCTGGATAAGAGCGTCCTCGAGCTTGAGCTCGAACAAGTGCGGAGGCACCCTGATGTGGTCTGAAACTTCTGTCTTGTAATACATTTTTTCACCTTAGGCGAAAGCCAGTGTCTTTCTGTTCCGAAGCACGATGAATCTTGTCGATTTTCCCTCTTTCTTCAGTTTCCTCTTCAATTCAGCATCTTGTGTCGCGACAAAGCATTCATTCGATCTTGCGAATTCGATGATCTGCTCATCCACAGACAATGCCTCATCGCCCTTCAGATATGAGATATCGCGCTCCTTTATGAGCTTTTTCGCGATATTCGCAGCCATCCTGTCCTTTGTTTTGGCGTTTTTGAGGATATTTTCGAGCTCTTTCTCTGTTTTCTCGAAAATATAAAGCTTAAATCGAAAATCGGCGATTCTTTTTATCTCTTCAAAGATATCGACGCGAAATTGTCCCGGGATAAGCAAAAAATTCGTATCCAGGACTACTTTCTTCGAAAAAAGCATTTATTGGCAAAAGTCCTAAAGTATTTAAAAAGGTATTGTTTTACTGATATTGTCAACTAAACGTGAGTTTTATATATAAGTTCTTATATTATACCTCG
>CAYNNM010000073.1:0-4719 GCA_964398575.1 uncultured Methanosarcinales archaeon | reverse complement strand
AAAGAGCATACATCATAATCGTTGAAGATTAATTGTGCAACACAACAGAAAAAAAGGCCCTTCGAAAGAAATCTCAGTAATCATCCATATCCTTTATCGTGCGGAGCTGCTTCGCTCTTAGCATCTTGCCGACATCTGATGCTGCGCAGTTCTCGCAGTAGATCTTCCTGCCATCGCTTAGCTTGATGCATTTTTGGCACATCTGCCTCCCGCACCAGGTGCAGGTGCCTTCCACTTCCTTGCCGTGTTTCGCGCAGCGCATAGCTTTCTACCCCAGGATTCAATATTTAAATATTTCCCTTTACAAACCTTTAAATAGCTTTATCAAGCAAACCCCTCCATGAATATATCGATCATAGTCCCCGTCTACAATGAGGAGAGGCTTGTCGGCAAGATGCTCTCGGAGCTCGATAGGACAAGATTCCCTGGGAAAACAGAAGTCATAATCGTCAATGACGGCTCGAAGGATGGGTCGAAGAAAGTCATAGAGCGCTTCATCAAGGGCAGGAAGAACTACATCCTGCTTGACAAGGAAAATGGCGGGAAAGGCTCTGCTCTCTCCCTCGGATTCAGCAAGGCGAGCGGTGACATAATTGCTGTCCAGGACGCGGATACCGAGTATCCTCCGGCAGAGCTATCGAGGCTCATCTCAATCATGCAGAAAGAGGATCTTCCAGTCATCTACGGCACCAGGTTCAAGAACAAGAACCGCTGGGCGATAAAGACCCATTATATCGGCAATCGCTTCCTCTCACTCACTTTCTCTCTTCTTTTCTGGCAGTACGTAGAGGATATGGAGACCTGCTACAAGGTCATCCGGGCCAGATACCTAAGAGGTCTCAAGCTAAAATCGAAGGATTTCCGGATAGAGGTCGAGGTGACAGCGAAGCTTGTGAGACAAGGCCTCAAGATAAAGGAAGTCCCGATAAAGTACAATCCCCGCGACTATTCCGAAGGGAAGAAGATCAACTGGGTCGATGGCATAAAGGCGCTTTTCGCGATACTCCGTTTCCGGTTCTTCGATTGATTTCTATATTCTTCATTGTTTCTGTTTCCCGCCATCCGGCCCCCGCCACCCGCCCAGACTACAGGCAATGCTTGCGCATCGCTAATCGATGAGCCGGATGATTTGCGTAGTTACCCAACATTTATAAACAAAATAACCTTCTGCTAAACCCATGGATGCCTTGCAGAGATTGCTTGAGAAAGAGAAGAGAAAGCTTCGGCCTGCAAAATCAAAAAAAGCATTCGAAGCGATCCGTAAGAAGATAAATGACTCCATAAGAAGATCGAAAATCGGGGCAGAGGCAGTCTTCGGAGGCTCGATTGCGAAAGGGACGAACATCAAAGGGGATTTCGACTGCGACATCTTCGTGAAATTCCAGATGTCTTACCGGGAAAAAGATATCTCTACAATCACCGAGAGGATCCTCTCAGGATTCAAGCCAGAGCGCATCCACGGAAGCCGCGATTATTTCCAGTTCAAGGTAAAGAAGATGCGATACGAGGTTGTTCCTGTCCTCGACATAAAGGACACAAGCGAGATAGTGAACACGACAGACGCCTCCCCACTCCATGCTGAGTGGGTGCGAAAAGAGATAGAGAAGGAACCTTCCCTCGCCGATGAGATACGCCTGACAAAGCAGTTCTGCAAGGCTCAGGGAGTCTACGGCGCAGAATCTTACATCAGGGGATTCTCAGGGCATGTCGTCGACATACTGACTATCGATTATCGCGGATTCCTGAATCTTCTGAGAGGCGCGGCGAAGTGGAAGGATAAGACCATCATCGACTACTATGATGTCCACAAGGGCCGCGCGCTTGAGAACCTGAACGCATCGAAGACTGAAAGTCCGCTCATCCTGATAGATCCTATGGAGCAGGGGCGTAACGCGGCCGCATCTCTTTCGCCTGAGAAGTTCGAAAGATTCATCGATTCAGCAAGAGGATTTCTCAAGAGACCGAGAGCATCGTATTTCCGGAAGAAGAAGCTCTCGCTCATCGAACTCAAGAGAAAGGCGAAAGGGAAACGACTCCTCATCATCGAGGCATTCTCGCTCGATGGCAAGGAAGACATAGTCGGGTCGAAGATGCTCAAGGCCTTCGAGTACATGAAGACCCAACTCTCCATAAATGATTTTCCGATCCACGATTCCGGGTGGGAGTGGGACAGGAAGAGAAAGGCATTATTCTGGATAATCTCTGAGAGCATACTTTCGGAGAAGGAGTGGATGGGCCCTCCGCTCGGAGAGAAGACTGCGGTGAAGTCATTCAAGGAGAAGCACGGCGCGACATTCGAGATGAAGGGAAGAGTCTATGCCAAAGTACAGCGAAAGTCAACCGAGCCAAGGGACTTTCTCAAGACAATACTTCTCCACGAGCAGGTCAGAGGCAGGGTCAGGAAGGTAGCTCTCAAGTAATGCCACCAAACAACAATAAACTATATAAATTCAGGTCGCATCGGAAAAGCTGAAAATGAAACTCATCATACCTATCGCCGGGAACGCATCACGCCTTCAGCCATTCTCGAAGAACACGCCGAAAGTCCTTCTTCCGACAGCTGACAAGATAATCCTCGATCACATATTCGACCAGTACGAACAGCACGGAGTGCATCTCGACGAGATAGTCTTCATCACCGGAACCATGGAAGAGCAAGTGCACGAGTTCATGGATAATAACCATCCTGAATACAAAGTCCATTACGTCCAACAGGATAAGCCACTTGGCGATGGACATGCCCTTAGCTGCGCGAGGAACCTCGGACTTGAAGGGGAAGTGATGGTTGGCTATTCCGATACGATTGTTCTTGATCCTGACTTCTCGAAGATAAGGGATCCAAGTGTCGATGCGATAATCTGGGCAGAGCACACTTTCACACCAGACAAATACGGGATATTGCGGGAGGCTGATGGTCAAGTCGTCGGTTTCGAGGAGAAACCCAAAGGCCTGAAAGAAGGACTCGCAGCTATCGGGATGTATTATTTCAAGGACGCAAGAATGCTTTTTGACTACCTCGACTTCGCATCGAAGAGGGGAGTAAACTCGCTTACCGGAGAGTATCACCTAGCCGACACATTCATGCCGATGATACAGGATCGGCGACGAGTCTTGAGCGCGAAGGTGAGAAAGTGGCTCGACACAGGCAATAGACCGAACATACTATACACTAATGAGCAACTACTTGAAATATATTCTTTGCTTTCAGGCACTAATACTTATCTTGGGGAAGAGGCAGTCTTGGATGGAACAGAAACTAACTATGGATCGATCGGAGACGGAGCGATACTTAAGGGTTCAGAAGTCAATAATTGCATAATGAGGGAAGATGTAACGCTTGAGAATGTTGTTATAGACAATTCCTTAGTGGGCAAGGGTGCCGAGATAATCGCAGGAAAGAACTCCCGCCCGAAGATATCTGGAGTGATAATTCAGGATGGCGCAAGATTGAAGCTTTAGGAAACATCATATTTATAAACTTCCCTTCAACTTTCTCGACATGCAGTTCCTCGACAAGATAATCATCTGGATGGCGACGATGGCGACATCAGTCATATCATCCGCGGGATATTTCGGCGTATTCATGCTGATGGCCGTGGATTCTACGATGATACCTCTTCCGAGCGAGCTTGTGATGCCTTTCGCCGGATATCTCGCATTCGAAGGAAGATTCGATTTTCTCCTTGTCGTCTTCGTCTCGGCTCTTGGCACGATAGTCGGCTCGCTCTTCTCGTATTATGTAGGAAAATACGGCGGAGAGCCGATACTTGAGAAATACGGAAGATACGTCCTCATAAACAAAAAAGACCTCGATTGGACCCATAAGTGGTTCCAAAAGCACGGCGAGAGCACGATATTCATCTCGCGCTTCATCCCTGTAGTCCGCCAGTTCATCTCAATCCCTGCAGGGATGTCAAGCATGAATCTTCCAAGATTCATCCTCTATACCTTCCTCGGCGGTTTTATCTGGAACGGCATCCTCGCCTACACAGGCTATGCTCTTGGCCAGAGATGGGACCTTGCGCACAAGTACTTCGAGCCGTTAAAATACGCAGCGGTCCTTCTGATTATTGCAGGAGTGACGTACTTCATCTACAAGCACCTGCGCCATCCAAAAAGAAAATGAGAGAGAGGACAAAAGAGGCACTGATTTTCTCAGCACTCCTTGTGGCAGTCTCATTCCTCTATGATTCAGTCCTCTTCACATTCCTCGACGCATTCCGGGGAAGCGCGATGGACTCATTTATGCGCTCTCTCTCGAGCGGAGCGGTCATCGCCGTGTTCTTCATAGCGATATCGGTCTTTCTCTTGAGAAAGA
Organism: uncultured Methanosarcinales archaeon; assembly: GCA_964398575.1. Classification (GTDB taxonomy): domain Archaea; phylum Nanobdellota; class Nanobdellia; order Woesearchaeales; family CAIVOO01; genus CAYNNM01. The sequence continues at coordinate 401 of CAYNNM010000073.1, read as the reverse complement.
CGCATAATTTCATCCTCCTCTGGTCATCTATCATCGCATCGTCCGCGGTAGTCTTCCTCCTGAAACTGATCATCGCAAGACCGAGGCTATTTGGGACAGAACTCTTCATTCTCGGATTTCCTGACTACTCTTTCCCGAGCCATCACGCAGCGATAATGTTCGCAGGGATATACATTCTCGCGAAGAGTTTCCCGAAAGAGGCGCAGTACTTTGTGGCGTATGCGGTGCTTGTCGCGATATCCAGGATATATCTTCATTTCCACCACCTCTCGGATGTCCTCGCAGGAGCGTGGGTGGGATTCTTCATCGGATACCTCGTATTCCATCTCGAGAGAAGATACGGTCTTTTCGGCTCTGTCCTAAAAGTCGGATTTTGAAATAAAAAATGTTGTGGCAGGCTA
>CAYNNM010000072.1:0-4788 GCA_964398575.1 uncultured Methanosarcinales archaeon | reverse complement strand
CTAGCCTGCCACAACATTTTTTATTTCAAAATCCGACTTTTAGGACAGAGCCGAATCCATTTAAAAATCGTCAGCGACGCCTTTCGAGCATATCCTTATGGCCCGCTCGAGGAGAGCTATGTGCTTCTCAGTATCTGCTTGCATCGATATCACAGTATCCCTTATCTTCGCATCCCTTATCCTGAAGCTGCAGGCGTGGCAGCTCTCATTTATCTTTGTCAGCACGAACTTCAGGTCCTTTAGGCGCTCCGCGAGCTCATCCCTAAAATGTATCACTTTTCCCCTCCATGGCGTAGCTCAGAAGGTCAGATAATATGGCCTTGTGCTCGACTATGTCCTGCACGACCTGCGAGAGTATGACGCCTATCGCCTCCTTCTCCTCCTCGGAGAATGCGTCAGAGGCCCAAAGGTCTTTCAAGTGCCCTCTCGCGAGAATGGCTGTCGAGTTATGCCTCTCGACCATCGCCTGCAGATGCCTGAGCATCTCATCCTTTTCCATTCCTGACACCGAGATACTCCCTCATATGATGGATGAGGGGATTCTTCCCTTTCCCGTCAGCGTGAACAACTTTCGCGACGAATAGCTGATGATCGCCAAAAGCCAGCTCGTCGATGACTTCGCACTCGAGAGTGAAGCTCGCATCGATCAGCTTCGCGCAATGGATGGTCTTTGCCTCCTCCTTCTTCAGCCTCGCCTTGGCGAACTTATCTATGAATTCGCCTCTCTCCCGCCCGCAGATATCCGCTGCTTGCTTCTTCCCGTACGGAAGCATATTGAGGACAAAGACCCCCGATTCCTTGATCAGGCCATAGCTGAAGCGCTCCTTCTTGATGGCGATGGCGACAATCGGCGGCTCTTTCGAGAGGGGAGTCATCCAGTCGAGAGCCATCAGGTTGTCCTTCTCCATTCTCCTCCCGAGGATCTCGACATCTCCTCTCGATGAGAGCAGAAAGACCGCTTTTGGGATGTTCTCGAACATATTCTACTCGTGACCTCTCGCAGAGAGCTCGACATACTCGCCGCCTCTTCTCTTCATCTTCTTCCTCGGCGACCTGTCCCGATAGCCTGTCCGGAGAATCCCGAGCACACCGTATATCAGGAAGATGGCGTGATGGAGATAGAAGAGCCGCACGCCGAGCGGAAGAAGGATTATCTCGACCGCGATCATCAGTGTCAATGCATAGAAAGACACCTTCAATGCGTCGCGGAACGATATCTCGAAGCGAAACGCCCTCGATACCGCGAATGCGAGAACAGTGAAGAGAAGCGCTATCGCAAGATACTTCATAAGATACATTGCATACGATATGATAAGTATCGCCGGTATCATCAGGAATAGCGCTGCCGAAAGAAGGCTGACATAGAAGTCCTTGTGCGAGAGAACATTCGAGTATCCGCCGAGATTTCGCTCGACCCGCCTGTTCCCGAAATCATAGACGAAGCAGCTTGCCGGAACGAGCTGGCAGAGGCCTGGCTTTATCAGGAGCGAGTCAGATGTCACAAGGACATTCGATTCGAGCGGCGATGAAATGTTGGCCTTCTTGTCGAATATCACTATCGGCTCGCGCTCAGGCACCCTTATCGGCGATCGGCTCTCATAGGATACATTCACGCTGAAGCTATCTGTCTTCGATATTGTTCGGTCTATGTATGATGGGAGCGAGATGAGCAGAGGTATGAATAGTATAGACATCACGATGAATGAGAGAAAAAGCGTCTTTGGCACGTGGAGGAAAGCTTCCTTAAGGGAGCGGTCAGTCAGCCTATCGTATCTCAGAGGATTCAATGCCTCAAGGAATCTCCAGAAAAACCCTCTCCTCTCCATATGAATCAGGAGTTAACACTGTAATCTGTGTTTATAAACTTTGTGTCAGAATGTCAGAAATCCCCGCTTCGCCTCGAGAGATACCCATCCTTCGAGAAATAGGACAGAAAATCTCCTATCGCCTTCTCGGATGATGATTCGGATAACGAATGCAGCCTCTCGACCAGGCTTATTTTCGGCCTCTGGACGAGATATTCCATCCCATCAAGAATGACTATCCTCTCTTCGCTGGACAGATTAAGCTCTCTATTTTTCGAGAGCTCTCCATCGAGAGATCTGTGCATCTTCCTGTAGATATCGAACGATACCTCTTTCGCATCAGGAGAATACATATGCGGCCCGTGAAGGGCCTTCCTCAATTCCGGATCGATCACTGTCTCATCTCCGATGAAGAAATCGAATGCTGTCAGGAATCCCTTCGATCTTGACGATATAAGTATCTCTTCCGCAAGAGAGACCCTTATGAAATAATCGCCTATCCTGAAAAGGGAAGGGAATCTCTCCGAGAGCTCGGGACTCGTGAAATCGCAGGTGAAGATTGTCCGCTTCATGCCAGGATAATGGCTCTCGAATGCTCTTTTATTATTGGCAGAGACGCTTTGGTCAAGACAGAAGAGGTCCACGAATTTTCGCTCGAGAAATGGAGTCAGCTCGCTATTCGCGCACTGCATCCTCTCGCTATGATAATCCATAGAATCGCGATAGGGAGGGAATATACAAAACTAATCGAAAAGAGAAAAAGAAGAAGAAAAAAACTACTGCGCGACCCCTGCTGTGTTCGATGCGGAATCTGCCGAAGCTACGCTTCGCGTATCAGCTGTTGTCGATGGGACAACCTCTCCGATAGTGTTCGCGATAGTATTCGTGCAGGAAGCGACCCTTCTCCACGCAGCCGGAACATCGCAAGGGGTCGGGAACTCCCTGCAGTCCTTTGTCTCAGGATTCACAGCGGAAGTCACGACCTGCGCGCAGACTCTCTCCTGGACCCTGTCCTTTATCGCATCAGTCGCTCTCTCGCGCTCGCGGATGTTGATCGCCTCTCTCGCTTTCGCTGCAAGCGCCTGCCTCTCCTCAGGAGTCATTGCCCTTATCTCGTCTTTCCTCTCGGCAGGCAATGCATTGAACTTGCTCCTTATGTAAGCATCCATCACAACGCGCCTCGCCTTAAGAGCGAGCTCTTTTGCCTCTGAATACTTCCCTGCATTAAGAGCCGCTTTCGCAAGCTCAAGGTCAGACTGCGCTTTCGATATCATCTCATTCGCCTTCGCGAGCTTATCAGCATCAGCGTCTGCCGCGCCTTCGATGACTGACTGCGCTTTCGCGATGTCCTTCTCAGCTATCTTCACGAATGCCTCGGCGGATGCCTTCTGGCCTGCGTTCCCGAGCCTCGCCTCGATCTTCCTTCTCTCTATCTCCTCCGGAGTGAGATTCTCGACATTCTCGAGCCTCTCCTCGATAGCTGCGACTCTCTTCTCTGCGGCAAGCTTCACTTTCTCGGCATTCGCCTTCGCTGTCTCGAGCCTTTCGATGATCTTTTCCTTATCAGCCTCAGTAAGATTGCCGCTTCTTATCCTTTCCTTCGCCTTCTCGGCTATCTTCCTATTAAGCTCGATCTGATTCTGTATCTTTGCGGCCGCAAGAAGCCCTGTCTCGGAAGGAAGATTGGCTATCGCCTGATTCGATCTCTCCATCCATCTCCTGTACTGCTCCTCTGCGTTCGCCGCTGCCTCAGTGTTTCCCTTGGCTGCCTGCTTCTCCGAAAGAACAAGCTTTCTCTGGGCCAAAGCGAGTCCCATCTCTGCCTTCTTCTCCTTCTTGAAGGTAAAAGCGTATCTCAACCTGTCTCTCGCTGCCGCGAATGCGCCTTCTTCCTTGACCTCGGCCGTGAGTGCAGCATCCACTGCCTCATCAGGCACTGCCTCATCGGCTATCGCCGCTGTCTCGAATTCCACGGTGTCTGTAGTGATATCTGTCTCAGATATCAGCATAGGCTCCTCTGCGTATGCGAAAACCGACGCGAGAAGGAGCATAATGAAAAATACTGCTCTTTTCATCCTAAAACCTCCTATATTCATTATAGAGGGGATTTCAGGAGTTATCCTTTAAATATTTTGCCCTGACGGTCCCCGATCAGAGTCTCGCAATCAGAGAATGCATCAAGCAATCTTGAGAGGCGGACAGTCCTCACGGTGCTCACAGGATTTAAGCGATAATGGGAGAGGAATCTTGCGACATTCCTCTTCAGGGAGATCTGGTCCTTCTCGTATCTTGCGAGCTCATTTCTCGACGGCCTGGCAGCGTGTATCCTATTCTCGAGGTGAAGTATGTTCTTCGCGAGGATAGAGAGATTGTATTCCACGAAAGTGAATAGCACCTCTTCGCGCATTCCTCTTTCCTCTGGTGTCGAAGGGTCGATTCCATAGAGGCGGCTGACTTTAGTCTCAAGCAGAAGATCTTCTCTCTTAAGAGAAGAATAGTCCTCTTGCCCTTCAAGATACAGTCTTTTCTGGCGAGATATCTCATTTAGCAGCGAGAAAAGCCCTTCAACCCCCATAATGTCGCGATCCCTCATCATATGGGGGAATCATCTCAAGAATATATCTTTTGCGGTCCAGAGTCACTCTTTCTTCCCAAGATCCACCTTGCCTATCTCCTCATTGATGTGGAGCGAGAATTCCCTTCTTCTCTTCCTTCTCTCATAGAGGAAGAAGACTGCGAGTATGACTGCTATCACGATGACGCTTATCGTCACACCGATCACCATCTTCGTCCTCGACTGCGGAGATGATGATGCGCTCTCATCGATCGTTCCCTCGACGATCTCTGTCGTGCTCTCTATCCCTGCCTCACCGCTCGATTCGGAAAGAGGGGTCTCGCTCTGATGAGTCTGCGCAGGCACTGCCTGCGAGGATCCGCTCGATGATTCTGACTGAGCCGGCGCAGTCGTATTCTGAGTCGTATT
>CAYNNM010000071.1:0-4811 GCA_964398575.1 uncultured Methanosarcinales archaeon | reverse complement strand
GATCATTTTACTACGGCCTGCTTAAAAAGCAGGCCTAATTTCCGCGCGGGGCCGGAGCTTCGGAGAAAGTTTATAAATCGGATAGTGGTTCATAAAGTATGGAATCCTTTTTTCATATCGCATCCCTTTCTGCGATAATCGGCGCTGCGTATGTCGACATAAGGAAGAGGGAGGTCCCTGACCTTGTGAGCTATGGGACCATCTTTCTCGCGCTAGCGGCAAGAGCGATATTCTCGCTCAACGATTCTGACTGGATGATCCTTCTTGAGGGTCTTCTCGGAGGCATCGTCGGATTTCTTATCGGAGCGCTTTTCTACTACACCGGTCAGTGGGGCGGGGGAGACACGAAGCTTCTTGCGGGCCTCGGCGCGATGATAGGCGTCCCTCTCGCGCTTGAGGCGGGGTTCTTCGCGGTCTTCGCAGTCAATATCTTCGTCGGAGGGGCAGCGTATTCGATCATCTGGTCAGTGGTTCTCGCTATCCGGAACAGGAAGAGGTTCAGCGAGGAGTTCATAAGTGTGAGCGCCAATCTCCAGAGGATAAAGATAGCTTCGACATTCATCCTGATTATCGCAGGAGTCTCGCTATTCTATATCGATGACAGATACCTTCGGCTGATGATATTCCTCCTCGCATCGGCTCTTGTCCTCCTGATATATCTCTATTCCTTCGTGAAGGCAGTCGAGCGCTCAGTTATGCTGAAAGAATATCCTGTCGGGAAGCTGACAGAAGGGGACTGGATAGCGAAGGATGTGAGGGTGAATGGGAAACTTATCGTCGGACCGAAGGACCTTGGGATAACTAAGGAGAAGATGGAGCTCCTGAAGAAGCATAAGATAAAGAATGTCCTTGTGAAGGAAGGGATACCCTTTGTGCCAAGCTTCCTGATAGCGTTTATCCTGACATATTATCTCGGGAACTGGATGTCCCTACTCATCTAGTTTCCGCAGTATCTCGCTCTTCAGCTTCTCGAATGGCACTGCGTGGAATCTCTTGGTAAGCACTTCCGCTACCGCCTTATCGGCGATGTCTGTCTTCGATACATAGACTATCATCGGCTTCTCGAGCCTTTTCACGTGGAGAAACAGCTTCTTCTGCTCATCGATGGAGTATCCTTCTGTCGGGTCGAAGACGAATATGATGATTTTCGCAAGATACTTGAGCGCGATCTCCGCCTGCCTCTCGATGTAGTTCATCTTCTCGAAGCGGTTGAGCGTGCCCGGAGTATCGACCATCTGGATCTTCCTCCCATTAAAATCAGCAGGCCCGAAATTGAGCTTCCTTGTCGTGAATGAGTAGTTCGCGATATCAGGTGTCGCTGTCGTCAGCCTCGATAGGAGCGTCGATTTGCCGACATTCGGGAATCCGGCTATCGCGACTGTCGGCAGGTCCTTGACAGCAGGGTAGCCCTTCATCGTCCTTCTCGAATCGTCAAGGTAGGCGAGCTCTGCCTTTATCTGCTTGAGCACCGATGAGAAGCGGCCGACGAATTCACCCTTTATCCTCGGTATGTCTCCGAAGTCCCTCGCGTTCTTTATCTTCCGTCCGTAGTCGCGATGCAGTATCTTTATCCTCTCTTTCGCCCAGTTGACTGCCCCAAGGGACTTTTTCAGCTGCCCGTAATCGAGAGTCGTCCTGATGAGCTCCTTGTAGAATTCTGGAAGGTCGTCGATAGAAGGAAAGGATTTCACTATCTTCTCAAGGGCCGATGTCGAGACCTCCCTCACTGAATCGAGGCGAGCGAGCTCTATCCTTCGCGCCTTATCTATCCTCTCTATCTTCGTCTTTGTCTTCTTGACTCTCTCTGCGGCCTCCCTTCCCTTGCGGAGCGAGAGGTCTATGTAGAAGTCAGCTTTCTCGACTTTCAGAAGGTCCTGGAAATTCATACGTTCAAGAGTCGAGGTCCATTTATAAATCTTCTTTCGATCTAGCCGCGTCTGCCTTTCCCCTCTCTGGCTGATTTCGCAAGCTCAGCCATGCTCGCAGCGAGATCCTCCACTTCATCGCCTGTGAGGACATCAGGTATCCTCGCTGTCCTATCCCCATCGGCGATCCTCTTCCCTGATTCGGCAAGGTCATTTATCGGCCTTGTTATCGATTTCGCGAAGAGATATCCGATCGTCACAGTGAATGCGGCTGAAAGGAGAAGGACAAGGATAAGCGACTGCACCGTGCTTCCGAGCAGGCCCTTGAATCTCGCTCTTGTGGTCGATGCGATGGCTATCGCATCCTCTTCCGGCTCTGCGACAACGACATACCAGTGCTTGCCCTGCCAACTCACGCGCCGATAAGCGGCGATATGCCCGATACCGTCGTGATCGAACCTGAGAAGGCCGCTTAATCCGATGAGATCCTCCTTCGCTATCGGCGCAGGCGAATCCTCATCTATGTGGTATTGCGAGCCATCCTTTGTGGGCATCGCGATGACGACAGCGTGATCGCTTATCTTGCCCTCGGCATTCTCGTAATTGGCATCGATGAGCATAGCGAATCCTCTCTCTCCGCAGCGGAAATTCTGGAGCTCATCAGTTATCGCGCTGGATTTGAAGTTGATAATCATCGCGCCGAGGCGCTCTCCGTCGACATCGATCGGCGCCACATACCTTATGGCAGAGGTATTTGTCTGGCGCGCCACGCTTATCGGCGAGACATAGTAGTCATTCGGTCTTGTCTTCTCGATATCCATCACTTCCCTGAACCAGGATTTGTCCCCTTTGTAGTCATTTATGCTCTCCTCGAGGAACTGGACTCCGTTAACAACATAGCCATTCTTGTAGAAGATCCTAATCATCTCGATGTCGCGTTTCCTCTCGCCCGCGATCTCCTGGAAGTAGCCCTGGACATCCTGCCAGGCGCCGCTTCTATCGGCTGGGAAGAAATTCGCGAGCCCCTCTGATTCAGGAACGTGCGGATCCTTCGTGTTGTCGGTGATCTTTCCTGTGTCTCTCGCTGCCCTCATCATATCAGGGATCTCTGGGTGCTTCGAGATGGTCTTTATCCCGTTCTTATAGGTGAGAAGCTGCGATTCAGTGTAGACCGCAAGGAGCCTCGCCTGGTCATCCATGCTTTTTCTCGCCTCATCGGTCAGGGCCTTGCCAAGAAGGGTCGCTATCTCTTTCTCTGCGGAATCGGTCTTGTGTATGGCATTATAGCCGAAAAGCGCGAGGGGAACCAAAGATATGACAAGCATGACTGCGAGAAATCTATGAAGCAATCTCACTCTTTTTACCTCTCTCAAAACCGCTTCTCTCTCAAGAAACGCATCATCAGAATCCGATTCTTCCGTATATAAATGTTGCTAAATGTCGCGGGCGATTTGCTCAGGGAAAATGCCTCTCGCGCAGGCTATCAAGGACATCATCGACGTAGCCTGCGTGGAAATGCGGGATGCCGTTTAGGACTCGCCCTTCTCCATCGACCTTTGTCTCGAGGGTGAATGTGCGCCTGCCTCTCGAATCATACGCTGATGTTAGCCAGACCTTGTAGGGGAAAGGCGCGTGCTGGAACTCTGATGCCACTTTCGTAAGAGGTATGTGGCCCTGGCCAGGATCCCGAAGAAGTATCTCTGTGACTATCTTCCCTTCGCTCTGGCTTCCCTTGTGATATATTGTGAATCCCATATCCATCAGAACTCGCTTAGCTTTCTCTCCTTCTCTTCCCTCTTCTCGCTTCCATAATTCACAAGAGTCGTGTTGCCTGTTAGGCCTCCCATCGTCTTATCCACAGTTATGAACCTGTTCTCATCGAGCATCTTTATCTTGCGCTGGAAGGTCTTGTATGTCATCTTGTGTCCCTTCTCGCGGAACATATCGTAGAGCTCCCCTATCTTCCTCCCTGAATTCGCTCTCACAAGCTCGAGCAGCTCCTGCGTGTCCTTCTCGAGATCCGCCGGCTTCTTTATCATGAACTCATTGAACTTCTCTATAGCCCGCTCGACATCCTGCAAGGCGACCATCTTCGATGCGCGATCCTCCGCTGCGAGAGCAGATTCCTTGATGAGATAGAGGCCGCTTCGGATATCCTCCATCTCGAATGTCTTGCCGCTTATCGCATCGAACCCCTTCTCGTCGAAGACTCCGGGGACAAGCGAGTATTCGATCCTCTGGCGGAGAATGCCCTTTGTCTCGGAAAGATTGTATGGCCGGAACTCAATGGATTCAGGCGTGAGGCGCGATTTTATGCGCTGGTCAAGCTCAATTATCCATTCCCGGTAGTTCGTTATGAGGACTATCGAGCGCCGGTATATCTCCTCAAGAAGGTAATAGATAAAATCAGTGTCTTCTGCCTTGTCTATCTCGTCAAAGACGATGACAAGGGATTTCTTGTTCAGGATCTGCTTGGCTATCTTGAAGAGCTCCTCGGTCTTCTTGTTCTGGGTGAATTTGTAGCCGAGCTGCTCGCAGATATCGAGGGTGACCTTGTATGTCGTGTTCTTCTGCCAGCAGTTTATGTAGAGCGGGATTATCTCGTCGGTCTCTTCCTCAAGCTCGGCGAGGATGCTTCGGATGGCAGCGGTCTTGCCTATCCCCGGCGGCCCGTGTACGAAGACATTGCGGCCGTTTCTCCCCGAGAAGATCGGCTTTATGCAGTTGGCTATGAACTGCTGCTCGTTCTCCCTGTAGGGGACCATCTTCGGCTGATAGTCATAGTCTAGAGCGATGGCATTCGTGAATAGAGACTCACCTTCCTTGAGCATATTGTCGAAGAGACCCATTGCCGAGTAGAAAAGAATGCATTATTTAAATGTTTAGATGGGATGGCTCGATTGCAAGTTTTTCTGAATAGCAAGATTTAAGGGGGCTCCGCCCCAA
>CAYNNM010000070.1:0-4824 GCA_964398575.1 uncultured Methanosarcinales archaeon | reverse complement strand
ACTAGCCTGCCACAACATTTTTTATTTCAAAATCCGACTTTTAGGACAGAGCCCCGCCACTCAAAAATTTTATAAATCCCACCCTTATCTCCTTCTCCATAATGAATATGAATCCCCGCCAGATGCAGGCGATGATGAAGAAGATGGGCATAGCCCAGGAAGACATCGACGCAGAGGAAGTGATAATCAGGACCGCTGAGCACGACATACACATTCTCGACCCGAGCGTCCAGAAGGTGAAAGCGATGGGCAACATCACCTATCAGATATCCGGGACAGAGAAAGTAGTGCCAAGATCGAGCACGACCGAGATAAGCGACGATGACATAAAGTCAGTCATGGAAACAGCTAACGCGACAGAAACAGACGCAAGACGCGCGCTTGAGAAATCGAACGGCGATATAGCCGAGGCCATACTTCTTCTTCCGGGCAAAGAGTAATATATTTAAATACTGAGAATATTGCCTACCTAATGGAGAAATTCCAGGAATCTAAAGAGAGGGCCATAAAGCACATAAAGGCTGCGGACCACATTCTGACGCAGACCTACCCGCACATCAGGGATCCGAAACTGCTTCTTGCCGCTCTTGACAATGTCTATCTCTCGATGGATGGGGCGATGAGCGCGATGCTGCAGAGCCTTCGCGACAGAAGGAAGATCGGCGCGTTCCACGATTCGTACACTACGAAGCTCGACCTTCTCCAGTCGCTCGCTGCGAAAGAGGATGCGATGCGCGATTCATTGACGAAAGAGCATCTCTCTGCCATGAAGAATGTGCACGATCTCATATCGTCGCATAAGGAGAGCGCGGTCGAGTTCGCTCGAAAGGACGCGCTTGTGATATCGACAGAGAACTACAGCCTGAAGCTGATAACTCCGGACACTCTTAAAGGACACATAAGGATAGGCAAGCTGCTGATAACTGCTATGGAGAGGATACTGACAGAAAATGACTGAGCATCTTGAGAATACGAAGGAAGAATTGAAAAGAGCCGATCATCTCATCTATGTGAGCCTGAAGTACACAAGGACAGTCGATGTCATAAAGAACATCATCGATCGCCTGATAAACGCGTATGATTCCGCGATAACGCATCTTCTCGAGGTGAAGAAAGAGGAGGGCGCGCTATACGATGTGCCTGCGAGCGCAGGCGAGAAGATAGCTGAGATAAGGCGATTCTTCCCGGAGAAGGAGATAGGCGAGCAGATGGATTTCTACGCTTTCCTGCGCCTGCTCACGCGCGCCGAATACACCCGCCAGCGCGAGTTCCGCCGCCACGTCACGATGAGCGCATTCATACCCGATAAGGGCGTCGTCGAGGTGACGATAGATGTCATCCACGAGTATTATGAGAAGACAAAGGCCTTCGCGAGATTCGCCGAGGGAGAAGAGGAAGCATAGCGCAAAATGACCAGATACATAGTCGTGGCTTCGGGCAAAGGCGGCGTCGGAAAGACAACCACTGCGGTCAATCTCGCGACATCTCTCTCGAAGATCGGGAAGAGCGCAGTCCTTGTCGATGGCAACATCTCGACCCCGAATGTCGGCCTGCATATCGGCTCATCGAATGTCCCTGTATCGCTGAATGAGGCGCTTTTAGGACAGCATCACATATCGAGCGCCGCATACGCGCATCCGTCAGGCCTCAAAGTCATCCCGGCAAACATATCCAGGAGGAAAGAGGGGATAGAGAATTTCTCAAAAGCGGTCGCCGGGCTCGATGGGCTTGTCGATGTAGTTGTCATCGATTCTGTGGGCGGTGTCGGGCGCGAGGCAGAGCACGTGCTCAAGAGCGCGCACGAGGTCCTTGTAGTGACGACACCTGACCTTCCCGCAGTCACAGACACACTAAAGACAATCAGGCTCGCCGAGAATCTCGGGATACGCGTGAGCGGCGCCGTAGTGAATCGCGCGAGAAACGACAATCTCGAGATGACTGATGAGAATGTGGAGGCGATGCTCGAGCGGCCAATCCTCATCAAGATACCTGAGGATCATCACATCCGCTCTGCGCTCCACAGGAAGCATCCTGTCGTCCACATCCATCCGAAAGCCCCTTCCTCGAACGAGTTCCTCCGTCTCGCTCATCTTCTTCTCGGAAGAAAATACGAGGATTCCCTGATAAGGAGAGCGGAGAAGAGAAGCATGTTCAGAAGAGTGATGAATATGCTTGGGTTCAACAAATGATAAGAGAGGAATCTCTTCGGAAGAAAGGCTGGAGCGAGCGCGACATAAAGAAGGCAGTCGGGATACTCTCCGAGAAAAGAAATGTATTTCTCACAGATCGCTTCGCACCTTATATCTACTGGTCAGCGCTTCTTGTCACCATCGTCGGGAATTTCTTCATATCGGTCGCTCTCTTGCCGTTCTTTCTGTATCTCTCAGATATGGCTATGTTCTTCGTAGTCGCACTTTTAGCGATCGCATTCGGAAGCCTATTCAACATACTCCTGAAAGACATCGAGATGACTGATCCGAAGCATCATGTCATCGTCGGGATATTCCTTCCGATATTCATACTGATAAACATGTATATAATGGTCGATGTGGCAAGGCACATCGTCAGAAGCAGCGCGGAGGCGGCAGCTGCATTGCAGAGTCCGCTTCTCATCGCAATAGTATATGCTGCTGCATTCACTGTGCCGATCATTATGGGCAGATTGGCTACAAAGAAAAAATTTTTAAATCCTGCATAGCGTTTCTGTTTCAGATGATTTTTGGGGCTTATCGATGGTTAAAATCGGGATTATCGGCGGCTCGGGTCTTGATGATCCGAAGATAATGAAGGATGCGATAGAGAAAGATGCAGACACAAGATACGGCAAGCCTTCATCGAAGCTCACCCTCGGGAAAATCAGGGGAGTCGACATAGTCATTCTCGCCCGCCACGGCAAGGGACACAGCATCCCTCCATCGAAAGTGAATTTCCGGGCGAATATCCAGGCGCTTAAGGATGAGGGCTGCACGCATATCCTTGCGACAACAGCTGTCGGCTCGCTGCGCGAGGAGATAAGGCCGGGAAACATCGTCTTCCCGGACCAGGCCATCGATTTCACCAAGCAGCGCGCGATGACTTTCCACGACGAGCCAGGAGGCGTAGTGCATACGCCGATGGCAGAACCATTCAATGCGGCCTTGCGCAAGATCCTTGTCGAGTCCTGCGATGAGATTGGGCTAAGATATAATAATGATAAGGCAGTCGTCACGATAGAGGGCCCGCGTTTCTCGACAAAGGCCGAGAGCAATATGTTCCGCGCTTTTGGCGCTGACATAATAAATATGTCGACCTGCCCGGAAGTCTTCCTCGCGAATGAAGCAGGCATCCCATACCAGTCAATCGCGATGTCGACAGACTACGATTGCTGGAAGGAAGACGAGGAGCCGGTGACCTGGGAGATGATACTGAAAAGGATGCACGAGAACGCAGACAATGTGAAGAAGCTCTTGCTCGCAGCCATTCCTAAAATCAAATAATGGCGAACGCTTCGCGTTCGCGATATCACTATCCCTCCCGCCATCCCCTCCGACCACCCGCAGATGAGCAACTTCAAGCGACAACACATGACGCAAAGTGACCGGGGATGCGCCCCTCGGGCTGTCACTTTGCCGTCAGGAGTGTTGTTACCATCGACTAAATCAAATTCAAGTGATCAAAAAACAAGGTGATGAATCACGACGATAAAATCAAGGATCAGGACAGTGCCTGATTGGCCGAAGAAAGGGATAATGTTCCGCGACATAACTACATTGCTGAAGGACCCTGTCGGTCTTAAGCTCTGCATCGATGATTTCCACCGACGCTACAAAGAGATTGATGTCGATGTCATCGTCGGAATAGATTCAAGGGGATTTATCCTCGGCGGAGCGCTAGCGTATCTCCTTGGCAAAGGCTTTGTTCCGGTGCGAAAGAAAGGCAAGTTGCCGGCGAAAACAATCAAGGAAGAGTACGCGCTTGAATACGGCACTGACACAATCGAGATCCACGAGGACGCGATCCTCAAGGGCCAGAAAGTAGTCATCATCGATGATCTTATCGCGACAGGCGGGACCTGCCTCGCTGCCTGCAGTCTCGTGAAGAAGCTTGGCGGAGAGATAATCGAGTGCGCATTCATAGTCGATCTCCCAGACATCGGAGGAAGCAAGAGACTGAAAGAAGCAGGGATAAAGTACTATGCGCAGACGGAATTCGAAGGGGAGTAGATCTCTCTTTCAAAAACCTTTATAAATGGCCTTCTAACCCCAACAATATATTATATGGCGGCCGTGGTGTAGCCTGGTAGCATCGGGGACTGTGGATATTTTTTCAGCAGAAATCCCCTAGCCCGAGTTCAAATACGGGCCGGTAGGCGGTAGTCAGTAGCCGGTAGGAACCCTACCGACTTCAGACCACAGATTACGGGCTCGTTGAAAGTCTCGGCGGCCGCCCCATTTTTTAGTTCTTGGCACATAGTTCACAGTAAGTGATTCCGCAAGTAATGTTGTTATTTCGGAGAGAATGCTTCTTGCGATTTCCCGACAGAGATTCTGCAGCCATTTAGGGGATTTTATGTCTCCTAACTCAATGAAAATCTGGCGATTTTCAAGCTTTCCTCACGGAAAGCAACCTATTCGAGCCTTAAAGAATTTTTTTCTGCGAGAATGGGTTTGGGGTTCCAAAAAGGTATGCAAAATCCCGACTTCATCGACATTTTCCGACCTCGCCTTCGGCAAGCAAAGCCCCTTTGATTCAGTCGTCGCGAACTAGATTTTTTGTGAAATAAACAAAAAAGGATATTGTCAACTAAACGTGAGTTTTATATATAAGTTCTTATATTATACCTCG
>CAYNNM010000069.1:0-4864 GCA_964398575.1 uncultured Methanosarcinales archaeon | reverse complement strand
AAGGTCCTCTCGATGCCTTTTAGCTTAATTCTATCTCCCGATATGAAGTAGTTCGAGACCTTCTCAAGGATCTTTACGCTATCCCTGATCTTCTTCTCTCTCCCATCATCCGAGAATGCGTCATCGCCCTTCGAGGCCTCGAGAATCTCCCTTATGCACATAGGAATCGCATAGATGAGCTTTTATTTAAGCTTTTTTGAGGAGGCCTGCATCCGCAAGATAAATCTCTATCCCGCTTCTGTGGCGCTCGCTGTATTCCGAGAGCTTCTCAAGCTTCTCCGCGATCATATATTCCGAGAAATCTTTACGCAAGTAATCATCTTTCTTAAGAAGCCGTAATGCCCGCCCGATCCTCTCTTCAGCGTTCTCCTTCTTCTTCTCCGGAAAAAGAAACACTCGTCTTTTCGAGAAATAGCTGCAGGCCTGCGAAACATCCATCGCTATCCGAAGGACCCTTCTTCCTTCAGCATCAGTCTTCATCACAAAATCGCAGTTCTCGCATCCGCAGGAATCATCGATCGCCATCAAGAGAGCAAGGGCAGGTCGAATTATATAAATATAATCAAAAAAGAATTACTGCTCCCTCATCTCGATCTCGATATTAAGACCGTCGGGGATAGGGACTCTCATAACGAGGCGAAGCGCCCTCTCGTCGATGCCAAGATCGACAAGCCTCTTGTGCACCCTCATCTCGTATCTCTCCCAGCTGGCCTTCCCGTTTCCGGATGGGCTCTTCCTGGTAGTCAGCTTGAGCTTCTGGGTCGGCAAGGGTATCGGTCCTCTCATGTCGACACCAGTCTTCTCCGCGATGTCCTTTATGTAGTCGCAGACCTGGTTTATCTTCGCGATATCTGTGCTTGAAATCTTTATCCTTGCCTTTTGCATGTCATTCACCATAATATATGCCGATATACTATGCAGCGGAAAAAAGCCAAAAAAATAAAATTATTTCTTGACTATATCGATGCACATGCCTGCTGCGACGGTTGTGCCCGAATCCCTTATCGCGAATCTCGCGAGCTGAGGTATGTCCTTCATCCTCTCGATGACAAGAGGCTGGATCGGCTTCAGCTTGACGATAGCCGCGTCTCCGTTCTTGATGAAGTCAGGATTCTCCTTCAGTACCTCTCCGGTCTGAGGGTTCAGCTGCTTCTCGATAGCCATGACCTGGCACGCCACCTGGGCTGTGTGTATGTGGAACACCGGAGTGTATCCGACAGTTATGACAGATGGGTGGTTCATGACGACGATCTGCGCCGTGAACTCAGTCGCGACAGCAGGGACATTGTCAGGGTGCCCGATGACATCTCCTCTCGCAGCGTCCTTCTTGCCAAGGCCTCTTACGACAAATCCTATGTTGTCGCCTGGCTCAGCCTGCTGGACCTGCTCGTGGTGCATCTCGATCGACTTTATGTCGCCGTTGATTCCCTTGCCCTCTCGGCCAGGTACTATTATTATCTTGTCATTGACATTCATTATGCCTGTCTCGACTCTTCCGACAGGAACTACGCCGATACCGGTTATGTTGTAGACATCCTGGATAGGGAGCCTTAGCGGAAGGTTCGTCGGCTTCTCAGGGGCTTTCAGCGAATTGATCGCCTCAAGAAGAGTCTTATCAGTCCAAGGCATATGCTCTGACTTCTTCACGATATTGTCTCCAGGGAATGATGCGATCGCGATAAACTGCACCTGGTCGACCTTCCATCCGGATGACTGGAGAAGCTTTGTCACTTCTGCCTTGACTGCCTCGAATCTCGCCTTGTCGTACTTCGCAAGGTCCATCTTGTTGACAGCTATGATGAGCTGGCCAACGCCGAGGATCTTCGAGAGTCTCGCGTGCTCGATTGTCTGCGCCTGGACGCCATCCGACATATTAGCCGAGACGACAAGGACCGCAGCATCAGCCTGCGAGGCTCCTGTGATCATGTTCTTGATGAAATCCTTGTGGCCCGGAGCGTCGATTATGGTGAAATCGTACTTCTCCGATGAGAATTTCTTGTGCGAGAGGTCGATTGTGACTCCTCTTTCTCTCTCCTCTTTAAGGTTGTCCATGACGAAAGCGAACTCGAATCCGCTTTTACCAAGCTCCTTTGCGAGGTCCTTTAGCTTTCTCATCTCCTGCTCAGGGATATTCCCCGTGTCGAACATGAGCCTGCCTACTGAAGTTGACTTTCCGTGGTCGACGTGACCGATGAAAACCAAGTTTATATGTTCTTTTGTTTTTGCCATAAAGCACTCCTCCTATTTTTTCCCAGGTAATATTGACTCTCTGGCCCATCCTTTCGAACGAAGGCCTTTTTGTCCTTTTTCCGCTCCCACCACCTGTAGAGCGGCTTCGGCGATACGTTTCAGGAAAAGCCACCCATTTAAAAAGCTTTTTGTTTTTCCAATATGATGGTAGCTTATTAGGGGTGTGATTTTCACCCTCTTTTTATACTTTTTTAATAACTCTTTTAAATGGAAGAGTAATCATTCCCATCCTAAGGGGTCGTTTTATGGTCAACAGAAGAAATGATGAGATTCCAGAATCACTTGCCATAGTCATCTACGGCGCGACGGGAGATATCACTCATCGCAAGATAATGCCAGGCCTCTTCATGCTCTACAAGGACGGCTCGCTTCCGAAGAAGACAAAGATAATTGCTTATGCGAGGAGAGAGAAGAACAGCGAATCCTATCGCGGAGAGGTCATCGATTCTCTACATAACTTCCTCGCGATAACTTCCGACGAAAATGCCCTGGCGAAATCATTCTCCCGAATCATACATTATCATCAGTTCGACTACCACGAGCTCGACGGGTTTATCGAGCTCAAGAAAGAGCTGAGCTCATTCGCGCCGCAGAGGACTATATATTATCTCGCTACATCATCTGTCGATTTTGTGGCCATAACAGAGCATCTTGGCGGAGTGCGCCTCAACACGAAGGATTCCATAATCGTCGCAGAGAAGCCATTCGGCCACGACGAGAAGTCAGCGATGGTGCTTGATCAGACCCTCAAGAAGTACTTCTCCGAATCGCAGATATTCCGGATAGACCATTATCTTGGGAAAGAGGCCATACAGAACATAATCTCTGCGAGATTCTCGAATGTCTTTGATCATCTCCTGAATAGGGATTTTGTCGACCACATACAGATAATCGCCGACGAGAAGGTCGGCGTAGAGAAGCGCGGCGGCTACTATGACCGGACAGGGGCGCTGAGGGATATGGTGCAGAACCATCTTCTGCAGATGCTCGCTCTCGCTACGATGGATGCCCCTATGAAGATGGACACAAGAAGCATCCGCGACGGGAAGATAAAGGCGCTTTCCGCAATCAGGAAATTCTCCCGCGTCGATTACCTGAAAGATACTGTCTTTGGCCAGTACGGCGAGGGAGAGATCGACGGGGTGAAGGTCCGAGGCTACAGGAGCGAGGAGAGAGTGGGCAACGGCTCGAGCACAGACACATTCGCGGCTCTCAAGGTTTTTCTCGACAACAGGCGATGGAAGGGTGTCCCGATATATATGCGGACAGGAAAGAGGCTCGCGAGGAAAGTCACCAAGATAACATATGTATTCAAGAGAGCGGGCCTCTCGAAGAAAGGAGTGCCAAATGCCATCGAGCTCCAGATATTCCCCGACGAAGAGGTCTTCATAAGGATAAATGTGAAGAAGAAGGGGAGGGATTTCTCGACGACACCTCTCACCCTCGGCATCTGCCAGGCGAAGGAGCAGAGGACCGCGATGCAGGAGGCCTACGCGAGACTGCTCTACGACTCGATGCTTGGGGATCAGACGCTCTTTGTCCGGGCCGACGAGACATTCGAGACCTGGAGATTCATAGATTCGATAACAAGATGGTGGGGCAAGCATCCGATGAAGTTCCCGAACTACGCAGCAGGCTCGCGCGGGCCGAAGGAGGCAGACACACTCATTCGCAGGGATAAGAGAGAATGGATGCTTTAAGGCAATCGGAGTAGTCCCTTCCTTGTGGCAAGGCAATGATTAAATATCCTTTTTCTTCGGTGGATGCCGATGATATCATCCATCGACGACCTTTTCCTGAAGACTACGCAGGCGATGAGGATTCTTACCGAAAGATCGCTCAAGAGAGGAGAGATCCTTCCGAGCAAAAGAAGATCGGCGGCAGCGCCATTCGACAAGAAGAACAGGGAAGCCCTCGTGCAGGACCCCTATCTCTTCCAGAGATACGGCGCATATCTCTCCGAAGAGGCGCCAGACATACTCCTTGGCAGAAATACAGAGATGAAGGAGCACGATATCTACAAGGTCTTTGTCTCGTCAGCCTTTCTCCTGAATGATGTCCCATTCGAATGGAGCCTCCTGAATGCCTGGGAGATCTCAAGGATGCTCTATCGCGCTTCCGAAAGAAAAGGGTTCCGCGCGCGCGAGATTCTCGCATCGCATCCTGATAGCGGGAGATGGTCGTCTAAAGAGCAGTTCCCTCAGATCCTCGATAGAGTGAACAAGGGAGACTACGCAGATCCGCTCAAGAACAGGATGATGAGCGATTTCTCGGCAGATGTCCTTCATTTCATGGCATTCTATCCGGAAGGCGAGGGAATCGGGGACGAGGAGATACTCTCCGCAAGCTCGATATTCTACAATCTCGGGGCGATTAACCGCCACAAGACGCATCTTGAGATCGGCAGCAGCTTCTTCGATTATGCGGAGAATATGGCTGATCTACGCAGATTCATCCACTACAAGGATGAGGATGAGGTCAAGGCAGCATTCAGGGGCGTACTAAGCTCTGTTCTTTCCGAAGTGAGGCAGGGACATTACGCAGTGTATAATATATCCCATCGGCTCGATTGCAAGTTCCATTTTAGCACCTCAGGCACATATTATGGGTGAAA
>CAYNNM010000068.1:0-4977 GCA_964398575.1 uncultured Methanosarcinales archaeon | reverse complement strand
GTTTCACCCATAATATGTGCCTGAGGTGCTAAAATGGAACTTGCAATCGAGCCGTACTGCAATAACATTTAAAAACCCTGAAGTAAGATTCCCACCCATGGATATATTCATAATATCTCTTATAGTCTCCCTCGCCATCCTTATCGTTCTCTACAAGTTCGCGAAAGGGGTTCTACGGATAATCGGCTTCGCTTTCTTCATCCTGATGATAATCCTCGCGATATTCACAGTCTTCATATTCCTCGATATTCGGGATATGAAGAATCACGCGAGCGAGAGAAGCGTGGAGCTTCTTGTCAAGGATGGCCGGATCATCGCAGGCCACTACATCTCATTCGATGACGCTTCTGAGCTAAGCGAAGATGAGATATCTTCTGCAGATATTAGCTATAATCGTGGCGATATGGATTCCTTGAGAAACGATACTTATAAAGTATATCTGATGGACTATTCCGCTGTCGCGGCGGACATCGATATCCTTTCGATAAAGGTGGCGGAGGAGAATGTATCTGCGATGCTCGATTCTGAATCGAGCCAGAGGATGAGGAACGCGATCTACTCGGCACTTCTTTTCAGTAAAGCGGCCGAGGACCCGCTCTTCCTATTCACAGAGTATCGCAAGGGGAATATCGAGGTGTATCCCGAAACCGCGCTTTTCAAGTTCATGAAGTATGTCCCTTCGCTTGTCATAGAGCGGGCGAAATTCATAGTCTCTGAGAGGAAAGGCGCGGCTCTTACGGAGAACGGCGAGGTGCAGTATGCGAAAGTATAGCATCGCGATTGTCATCCTCTCCATTCTCGCATCCCCCGCTCTCGCCGAGACAGTGTTCTCCGGATGGGCATTCGCCGGAGGGGAGATATCCGCAGGAGGAAAGTCATTCATCCTCGATTTCACGAATGGGCAGAATGACATCGTCCTTCGCTCATCTGATCTTGTCATCGTCGTTCCATTCGGACAGTGCAGGACAGAAGGCGTACTCGATGTCTGCTATGGAGGATTCATCTTCGACACTTACGCGAAGAAGAACAAGGCCAACCTGACTATCTCGCAGTCCCTTCCGAAGATCTCGATATCGAGGGCAATCAATAACTCCGCGGTACGCCAGGGAGAGAAGACTAATTTCTCTGTCAGGATAAAGAATGTCGGGACATCCTCCGCGGACAATATATATTTCGAGGATGACCTATCGGGATTCAGGATCGAGGACTACACAGGATGCGAGGCGAAGGGGGCACTCATCTTCTGGAGAGGGACACTGCAGCCTAATGAGACAAGAAGCTGCACGTATGTCGTATCCGGAAGCGAGCTTCTCGAGAAGACCACCAAGGCGAAGGTGACCTATTCCGACAATGAGGAGAGGATAGTGTATTCGGATGCTGTCTCATTCAAGGTCGAGCCGCTGATATCGCTTAAGGCATTCCTCGAGAGCGAGAAGATATATCTTGGCAATGTCACTAGAGTCACAGTCAATATCTCGGCAAGGAACGGCTCTGCGAGCATCAGGTCGCTTCGCATTACTCTTCCAAAGGGCCTCGCCTTCAACGGCAGTGTCGGCGAGACACTTGCCGATTCCGGAGGAGCCTATCTCTGGAACGGCTCTGTATCCGGGAACACATCCTTCTTCATCTACGCGAAAGGAACCCTTCTTGGATACAATGAGATCCTCCTCGAGGCAGAGTACTCTTTCGGCGGAAAAGCGTATCGGATATCCGAGAGGAAAGCGATAACCATCGAGGCAGAGGAGGTCGTCCTTTCGACCAGCCTCGCTTCAGGCGAGCGTTTCGATGAGGCGAGCACAAAATGGATAAAGGTCTATGTCGAGAACAAGAATAGATTCTCGAGGATAAGGAATGTCCGGGTGGCCATCGATAGCCCTCTCTTCTCGAAAGAGCCGACATATCTCTCCGAGATAAACAGGAGCGAGAGAGTGATGGTCCTCTACCTCAAGAAGACACTTCCTCTTGCGAACACATCCACTAAATACCAGTTCAATGTCAATCTATCGTACGAGACTGAGTTCGGCGAGGCATTCACCAAGGTTCTTGAGAACTCGATATATGTCGAGCCGATATCGGCTCTTGAGATATTAAAGGAGTTCTCGCCATCATCCCCGAGGGCTGAAGATACAGTCACTGTCACGACGAAGGTGAGGAATACGAGGAACAAGCCAATCTACACTGTCCTTGTCCGCGACGATTCATCCCCTCTCTCCGGCGCAAGCGCAGCATCGATAAACATAAACGCGTCAGAGACAGCCACAGCATACACATACGCTATGAAGATGCCGTATGTCCGTGAGGAGACTGAAATCAACATCACGACTTCCCTTTCCTACTCCGATGATGGCAAGAGTTACGCGCATTCGAAGTCATTCCCGATCAAGGTGGCGAAAAAGGACCTGAAGCTCGATATCGCAAGGACGATTCCCTCTGTCGGAAAGGGCGGATTCTTCATAAACAGCTACGAGGTGTCGAATCCCGGGAGCGAGGAGCTCTTCTCGATAGCGATAACGCCTTCGAAGCAGAAGGATTTCGATATCGTGGATACTGAATATCTGCTTGGGAATCTCGCTCCGGGCGAGAAGGCGAAAGTGCAGCTTGAGCATAAGGCCAAGGAGAACGGGACAGCCACATTCTCCGGAGAGAGAGTCTCTTTCCGCGATTCGAGAGGGACAGAGTACGAGCAGAATCTGTCATCATCCTCGATGACTGTGCTCGCATCATCGACTGACCTTCCGATAATCTATCTCGCGAAGACCGCGCAAAGGGCGGTGGAAGGGGAGCCGGCATCGATAATCATCGATGTGACGAATAAGGGAGGTCCTGTCTCATTCACTCTTCGCGACAGCACGAGGAGCTGGGTGAGCTATCTTGCCCGCGGAGCATCAGCGTCTTTCGCATACAACCGCACATTCTATGACTTGTCCGAGACAGACCTCTCTCCAGCAGTGGCATCCTATTCTGCAGATGGCAAGGATGTCCTCTCATATTCCGAGAGGGTGAAGGTCGATTTCGTCAAGAGGCCGAAGGAAGAACCAAAAGAGATAAAAACAGAAGCGCCAAAGACTGATCCAGCAGTGCCGCCTGCTCCTCCGAAAGAGGAAACGGAGCCTGCGATCGGAGAAGAGAAAGAGGTGAAAGAAGGGCTTGTGGCAAGATTCGTCGGCTTCATAAGATTCCTTCTTGGGAGATAGGATGTTCGGATTCGGAAAGAAGAAAGATGAGTTCTCTTTCGACGGAGGGGGCGAGCATAAGGAGAATCCCTTCTTCTCGGACCCATCGCATCCTGCGCCAAGCTCCTTCCCGGAGCCTGCGGCGAATCCCTTCGCGCCCTCTGCCTTCGAGGCCAAATCGCAGTTCGAGAGCTCTGTCGGCCAGAAAGACATAGACCTTCTATCATCGAAGCTCGATACGATAAAGGCGATGCTCGAGAATGTGATCCAGAGGCTTGATAGGATCGAGAAGGAGAAGGCAGAACCGGTCAGGCCTGAGCCGAGGAAGTGGTATTAGGTCCTGATGGCCATATCATCCTTCCTTATCCCGCTCCCTATCCCTTTTCCGACGCTGAATCCGAAATCCGCGCTGATCCTCGAGAGAACATCGAGGAATGTCCTTTTCCTGATGTATTCCGAGTATGTTATCTCTGTGATGTTAAGCCTCTTCTCCAGGTACTCATCCACAGAATCGTAGGGCAGAAGGGTGTCGATAAGCCCGTGTTTCTGTGCGCTTGATCCTATGAATATCTCTCCTGTCGCAAGCTCCCGCATGCGATTCGCGCTTATGTTCCTGTTCCTCGAGACATCCTCTATGAAATACCTGTGTATCTCCTCAAGCTGCCCCTCAAGTTTCCTCCTCTCATTCGGCGTCAGCTTCTTCATCGGGCTTCCCATATCCTTGTATTCTCCTGCGACAAGGCGCTCATATGTGACATTGTATCTCGCAAGAAGGCCTGAGAACTCGAGGTACGAGCCTATGACCCCGATGCTTCCTGTGACTGAGAGCGGGCTCGCGATTATCTCGTCTGTGGCGCTTGCCACCCAATAGGCGCCGGACGCTCCGACCTCGCGGATGAGCGCGACTGTCGTCTTATTGGTCCTCTTGACTGCCTCGACTATCTCGTGGCTCGCGACAGCGCTTCCGCCGGGACTGTTTATCTCGAAGACTATTCCCTTTATCCTCGGGTCATTCTCAGCATCCCGGATGAATGCGATTATGTCCGTGGATATTGTGTCTCCATAGATGCTGTCCGCAGCGATGACTCCGTTTATGTATATCTTCGCGACATTGCCTGCCGACGGAGAATCGAGAAGGAACAATGACAGGAGTCCTGCCGCGAAAAAGCTCATCGCAAAAAGCGTGACCAGCGTCCATATGATTATCTTCGCCCGCCCATCTTCCTTGTTCTTCTTCATCTTAGATCCACCTTCTCGACAGTCGAGGTCTTCGAGAGCATCTCGGATAGCCTCCTTCTCTTCTTATCGAACATCATATATATCGGGTCGACGACCCAAAGCATCACGAAAGGAAAGATCGGGATGAAGTACATCGAGCGCGCGAAGTACTGCCACAGGCCCTTCTCCTTAAGATCATTCGCGACATAGATCCTAAAGAGCATCTTTCCGGGAGTCTGGCTCATCCTGTACTCGAAAAGCGCGAAATAGAGGAGAGCAAGCAATGATATCGCTGCCCCTATCTTCATTAGCGCAGGGTCCGAGGCCCCGGACATCAGGGCATCAAGGGGATTCTCCGGGACATATCTCTCGATCAGTCCCTGGAAAGGGAACCCGATCACAAGCTCGATTATCAGTATGTCAAGAGCGAATGCGAGGGCGCGCTTTGGGATGCTCGCCTCGATGAGCATATCTTTCTTCCTGGCCATCCATTGACCAAGTACAGCTCTTTTTTAAATCTTTTTAAAGATAACCGGCTCTGTCCTAAATCTCTTAAAACGCAAAATATATAACCCGCAAGGGCTGT
>CAYNNM010000067.1:0-4991 GCA_964398575.1 uncultured Methanosarcinales archaeon | reverse complement strand
AGATCATTTTACTACGGCCTGCTTAAAAAGCAGGCCTAATTTCCGCGCAGGGCCGCTATTTCCCGAAGAAAAGCTTTATATAATTCGCTGGAAGGATATCGAGGGATGGCAGACTTTAAAGTGACTCCCTGGGAAGTCAAGGGAAATATCGATTATGACCGGCTCATAACCGAGTTCGGAGTATCGAAGATAGATGCCAAACTACTAAAAAGGATGGAGAAACACGCCGGGGAGATACACCCTTTCCTAAAAAGGCAGATTTTCTTCGCCCATCGTGACTTGAACTTCATTCTAGATGAATATGAGAAAGGAAATAAATTCTTCCTTTATACCGGAAGGGCTCCAAGCGGTCCGGTGCACCTTGGCCATCTTGTGCCGTGGATGTTCACAAAATGGCTCCAGGAGAAATTCGATGTTGAACTGTGGTTCCAGTTCCCGGACGAAGAGAAATTCCTTTTCAAAAGAGAGCTCACTCTCGAGGATACTGAGAAATACTTGAAGGAAAATATGCTTGATGTGATTGCACTAGGATTCGATCCCAGGAAGACGAAATTCATAATCGATACAAGACATGCAGGAATAATGTATAGGGAAGCGCTCAAGGTAGCGAAATCAATAACTTTTTCGACTACGAAAGCAGCTTTCGGTTTCGATAATGACCAGAATATCGGAGCAATATTCTATACTGCCATGCAGGCAGTTCCTGCTTTTCTGCCATCAGTGATCGCTAAAAAGAAAATACCTTGCCTGATTCCGCACGCCATCGATCAGGATCCGCATTTCAGAGTATCGCGGGATGTCATTCCAAAGATAGGATACTATAAGCCAGCATCCATCCAGTGCAGATTCCTGCCGGGCCTCGGCGGAATCGCAGAGGATGGGAAGATGTCGAGCTCAGATGAGTCTGCAGCGATCTATACGACAGACGACGAGAAGACTGTAGCGAAGAAGATAAACAAATACGCTTTTTCAGGGGGTCGGGCGACTGTCGAGGAGCACAGGAAACTCGGAGGCAATCCTGACATAGATGTTTCCTACCACTGGCTGACTTTCCTCGAGGAAGACGATGAAGTTTTGAAGAAGATATATGATGATTATAAATCGGGGAAGATGCTTTCAGGCGAACTCAAGAAGATCCTCATCGATAAAATCAACTTGTTCCTCAAAGAGCATCGAAGAAGGCGTGAGCTCGCGAAAAAAGAAGTCGAGAAGTTCATCTATAGGCCAAAAACCGACTGATTTCTGACCCTCCATTTATAAACCCTCTAAAATAGCTTTATAAATAAGCCGTGATTTTCAAGCGCTATGTTCTCGACATCGAACATAATAGGGAGCTTCGTATTCGATTCGAAGGGAATCGTGGAAGAGTCATTGCTAGATGATTCCTCGATACTTGATCATCATCAGTCATTGGAGCGAGGCGAGATTCCTGATCCTGAGGCAGCGCTCTCGAAGAAGCACGGCGCGAAGCCCGCTGATCCGGCTGCGATAAGAAGATTCGCGGCGCTTATCCGCGGAAAGCACAAGGAGAGGTTCCATCGCGCGAATTTCATCATAACGAAGGAGAAGATAAGAGAATCGGTCAGGAAAGACACGCTCCTCATCCAGGCGATAAACAATATAGATGAGATAGATAAGACTGCGAATCTTCTCGCAAAACGCCTTCGCGAGTGGTACGAGCTCTACAATCCGGAGGTATCGAGGGCGATGCCTGATCACGAGAGCTTTGTCCGCGCGATACTGTCTAGATCGAAGGATGATTTGAAGAAGGAATTCAGTGTCGAGCGCACAATGGGAGCAGATCTTCCGGATGCCGATGTAGCGCCGATCCTTGAGCTAGCGAGGAAGATAGATGTGCTCTACTCCCTTCGCGAGGAGGAGAAGAAGTATGTCGAGAGCCTGATGAAGCAATCGTTTCCGAACATCGGAGCTCTCGCAGGCCCGCAGATAGGGGCGAAGCTGATAGCGCAGGCAGGAGGGATACTGCGCCTCTCCGAGTTCCCCGCATCGACGATACAGATACTTGGCGCCGAGAAGGCGCTTTTCCGCCATATGAAGACAGGGGCAAGGCCTCCTAAATACGGCATACTCATCAATCATCCGCTTGTCACGAAAGCCGGCAAGGAAGATAAGGGAAGGGTCGCAAGGACTCTTGCGAACAAGCTCTCGATCGCCGCGAAAGTAGATCATTTCGGCGGAGAGTTCGTCGGGGACAGATTGAGAGAAGAGCTCGAGAAGAAGCTCAAGAAATAATCACGATCGTAAAGACCAAAATCGCTTCGCGATTTTGACGATGAGGTCTCCGAGCGAGAAAGCGCGAGGAGGCCTATGAAACTACAGAAGCGCAAAACCGCGACAGCGGTTTTGGAGGGATGAAAAATGGCAAGGAAAGTTGAGCTTGTGTTCGATAAGGAGATCCACTCGAACAGGATAGTCGGTCTTGTTCAGATAGTGATAGGCATCGCGGCAGCATTCATATCCTTGGGATTCCTGCTTGTCACAGGGCCGAACGCGCAGTTCCTTTTCGCGTTCCTGACAGCAGTGTTCATGGTAGTGACAGGGATGCATACGAGGAGAAGATAGGTTAGCCAGTAGTCGGTAGCTAGTGGCCAGTAGTCAAGCACTACAGGCTACAGACCACAGGCTACTGACTTGATTAAAATGGTCGAAGAGCATCGAAGATTGAAAGGAGTATTTTACCAGAAGCGCAAGATCTACACTAGATCCATCGCTCCAGGGAGGATCGTCTACGGCGAGAGCATCATCAGGGAGAAGGATGCGGAGTTCCGCGAATGGGACATCAGGCGGAGCAAGCTTGGCGCGGCGATAGCCAAGGAGATATCCCAGATAGGGATAAAGGAGGGCGACACTGTGCTCTATCTCGGTTCATCGACAGGGACCACAGTGAGCCACGTCTCAGATATCGTCGGAAACGACGGCTTTGTCTTCGCGCTCGATTTCGCGCCCCGTGTGATGCGGGAGCTCGTCTTCCTCTCTGAATCGAGGAAGAATATAGCGCCGATACTCGGCGATGCGAAAAGGCCAGAGACATATTCGTCGAATATCTATCTCGCTGACTCATTGTTCCAGGACATAGCGCAGAAGGACCAGGCAGAGATCTTCCTGAAGAACTGCGCGCTCCATCTTAAGGAAGGCGGATTCGGACTTCTCTCTGTCAAGGCAAGAAGCATCGATGTCACAAAGAGGCCGAAGCAGGTCTTCGCCGATGTCCGCAAGAAACTGGAGCGCGAGATGACAATCGTCGATTACCGGGAGCTTGATCCATTCGAGAAGGACCACTGCATATTTGTCTGCAAGAAGAAATGATATGTGAGATGATCTCCATCAAGGCATAATCTTGAAATTCGCTCTTTCTTCTTCTTTCACCATCCTGAACACTTCGCACGACATGCAGGTGTTGTATTTCTGGGCGAATGTTCCCTGCGCGTGCCCACCGCAGAATGTCCCGGCGACGCACCAGCACATCCTTCCAGCATTGACTCCGTGATTCATTCCATTGTATTTCGAATCAGTCGATGCAGGGCAGATGCCAAGCTCAGATACTTTCGCTCCGCCAGTCTCCCGCCCGCATTTCTTCATCTCCCAGCATTGTTTCATTCAGCGTATAGCGTTATCGTCTCTTTTTAAATCTTATCGCGATTTTTTATCCCAGCAGCGAAAATGGTTAACTGCGTTAACTTTTTGCAAAAATTTATATATCTATCTGAAACCCTGGTGATATGAGGGTGACCAAGAAGGACATCGCGATACTGAAGGAGAAGGTCATCTCCGATAAGAGCAAGCTGCGCGATATCGCGAAGAAGGTCAATCTCTCTCACGTCGCTGTCTCAAAGAGCATAAGGAAGCTCGAGAGCGCAGGACTCATCAAGAGCCACATCTGCATAAACACGCAGAAGACGAACTGGATACACGCGCTTCTCCGCCTGCAGCTCTCGAATTCGGAGAAATTCATCTCGAAGAAGAAGGACTGCCCATTCATAGTCTCTTTCTCAAGAGTGAATGGGGAGTACAATGTCTTAGTCGAGGTCTGCGCATATTCTGAATCATCGCTCCAGAGATTCATGGATAAGTGCATAAGAAAGAACCCTGATGTCAAGAAGCTGTACCTTGAGGAGCTTAAAGGAAGGGACCCTCCCTACATATTCCTCGATCTTTCGAAGACAAAAGCCGACTGCGAGGAATGCGCAAGATGCGAGCACAACGGAAACGGCTGCGATGGCTGCACAATCGATGTGTTTCTCAAGACAATCAAGACCTGAGTGTTCCGCTTTTCAATAGTTTTTTAAATAACCCATCCATCATTCTACAGAATGGATGTCACCATATCTAAGGCAGCGGTCAAGAGCATGCTTGATTTTTCAAGGAAAGCATACCCTAAGGAGTTCTTCGCGTATCTTCGCGGAAACGCGTCGAGAGGCAGGGTAACCATCGAGAGGATATACTACCATCCTGCGGTCTCGAGCAAAAAAGATGTCGCTCTCCTCCCTTCGATGGAGACCAATATCCACGGAGTCATCGGAACCGCGCATTCTCATCCTAACGGGCACCTTCACCCATCGAAAGCGGACCTCCAGACATTCTCGAGCTTCCCCGTGAACATAATCACGGACAGGGAACAATTCCGCGTCTTCGATAAGGAAGGGAAAGAAGTCCCTTTCAAGCTCAAAGAGATGCCTGATGCGGGGGACGATATGGACCGCATCCACACCGAGATATATTTCGAGGCTCTCCGCGAGAGGAAAGACTGGGGCTCGGCGAGACAGAACGCTTTCTTCATGGCGCTCTCGGCGGCTCTCATGATACTCTTGATACTTGTCCTCTCGCTGCGCTTCTAGATGCTGATCTTCAGTAGAACTCGATCTCTCCGTCGAGAAATATCCCTTTCTCAAGGCGCACCGGCCGCCAGGAGTCCTCGACAAGCTTCGCATCGAGCCACTCGGCGAGCTCCTTCGGATTCCCTATCGTCGCAG
>CAYNNM010000066.1:0-5134 GCA_964398575.1 uncultured Methanosarcinales archaeon | reverse complement strand
TGCGATCGCTATGAGTCTTTCTGAAGGGTCTATCCCGACCTTTCTCTTAGCGTCGAGGAACTCGAAGAGTATCCCTGTCCCGCACCCGACATCGAGAACAGATATATCAATCATGATTTTTTTTTGCGAAATCAGAGATTTCGCCATTTTATGGGGTGGGTGGTTGGGGGCAGGATGGCGGGAGATTCCTTTAAGAAACCCAAGTATGATCCCTATCTTCCTTTCCTGCTCTTCCCTGTGCAGCGCCTCGTACCCTTCGGATATCGAGTCATAGTAGTCCATCATATCGGCAAGGCCAGTAATTTTATAAAGATTCGCCCTTCCACAGAGAATATGATAACGATCGATGGCTCATCTGGCGAAGGCGGCGGGCAGATGCTGCGGACAGCCTTGGCTCTATCGACTCTCACAGGCAAGGCTTTCGAGATGATTAATGTCCGCGGAGGAAAAGCGGTGCCAGGCCTCAAGAATCAGCACCTCTACACAATCAAAGCATTCGAAAAACTGTGCGATGCTACAGTCGAGGGAGCGGAATTTGGAAGCTCATACGTAAAATTCTACCCTGGAAAGATCAAGCCGCGGACTATCTCTATCGATGTCGAGACTGCCGGGTCGATAACTCTTATTCTGCAATCACTGCTGATCCCCTCAGTGTTCGCCGACGGGAAAATTCGTTTCAAAATCAAAGGCGGCACGGATACCAGATGGTCTATGCCAATCGACTATTTCACGCAAGTGTTTCTCCCGCAGCTGCGCCGCTTCGCGGATATCGAATACACTCTCGAGAGGCGCGGATACTTCCCCATCGGCGGAGGGCGCTTTGACATAACGATAAAGTCGAAGAACCCTATCCACGCGCTCGAAGGCACTCCGGCATTCGAGCTCTCGGAGCAGGGGAGACTCATGCAGATAGAGGGGATAAGCCACGCCGCGAATCCGCTCGCGAAAGGGGAGGTCGCGGAAAGGCAGGCGAGCTCGGCGAAGCTTGAGCTTGGAGGCCCTATGCCCCTTGCGATAACATCAGGCTACATTGACTCTGACTGTGTGGGAAGCGGAATCACTCTCTACGCGATATTCTCCCGCGACGGCAAAGACACTGATTTTCTGAATCCGATGATCCTCGGAGCCGATGCTCTTGGCGAGAAAGGCGTCCGGGCAGAGGATGTCGGGAGAGGATGCGCGAAGAAACTGAAAGAAGAGATGGGAAGTGGAGCTGCCGTAGATTCGCATCTCGCTGACAATCTCATCCCTTATCTTGCGATAATCGGCGGCTCGATCAAGACAAGCGAGATAACAGGGCACACGAGGACAAATATCGCGATAACTGAGATGTTCCTTCCGGCGAAGTTCGGGATAGACGAGGAGAAGCGGATCATCTCTCTCAAAAAGCAAGATTTATAAAAGTTGTTCGCGGAAAAACACCTATGCTCGACATATTCTATCTCGAGAAAGGCCTGAAGAGAGGGAAGGCGGCGGATATCGCTAGATTGAAGTCGAAGCCTGTCTGGATAGACTGCACAGACATAACGAAGGAAGATTCCGAGATACTGAAGAGAGCATTCGGTCTCCACCCACTTACCGTCGAGGATATGGAGAACAACCACGTGCGGATAAAGATCGAGGAGTTCTCGGATTATCTCTTCTGTGTGTTCTACGGGATAAGGAAAGAGAAGGCAGTCGAGCTGACAGAGCTTGATCTTATCATCGGGAAGAACTTCATAATCAGCAACCACAGAAAACAGGTCGCGTCCTTCGAGGAGCTGAAGAAGAACGAAGACCGGCTGGCTGAGCTTCTTTCGCGCGGAATAGACTCGCTCTTCCACAGGCTGCTTGACCTTGAGGTCGACAACTACTTCCCGATCCTCGAGTTCCTCGACGACGAGATAGAGAAAGTCGAGGAAGAGGTCACAAGGAGGCCAAGGCCCGAGCTTCTCGGCAGGATCCTTGGGATAAAGAGGATGCTTCTCTCGGTGAAGAAGGTCGCTTTCCAGCAGAGGGAGAAGGCAGGGTATCTCGCGAAGAACAGCTATCCATTCATCTCGAAGAGAGCATTGCCGTATTTCCGCGACCTCTACGACAATGCGATACGGGTCTCCGATGCTGTCGAGAACCAGCGCGAGGCGGTCGGTGGCGCCTTCGATATCTATATGATGTCCCTCTCGAACAATATGAACGAGGTAATGAAAGTCCTCAGCATAATGGCGACAATCGCCCTTCCGCTCACAGTCATCTCAGGGATATACGGGACCAATTTCTCGAATCTTCCGGGTTCTGAGAACGCATTCGGATTCTGGGTGATGATATCGGCGATGGCAATGGTGTCCCTCTCGATGCTGACATACTTCAAGAGAAAGAAATGGTTCTAGCGGCTACTGCATCACAGCCAATTCTATGTCTGTCTTAAGATCGAGTATCTGGTAGTAGTATCTCTTCTTCTCCTCTTTCGAGGATATCTTCGCGTACTCCTGCTGAAGGTCAGTGAACAGCTTCTTCGCCTGCGAGAGCTGGCCGTGATTTATCGCTGCCTTCGCCTCGGCAAGGAGCGCATCCATCGCCGTCGATGAGGATATCGCCTCGTTCTCGTATCTTGGCTCTTCGATCTCCCTTGGGGAATCTATCGAGCGTGCGACATCCGCCTTGTATTTCGAGAGCTCCTTTGACAGATAGCTCCTGAACTTCATATCCTCGATAGTCGATCTCTCCTTCTCGAGCATCGCCTTTAGGCGATCGAGATACTCCCTCTCGCGCCGGGATTTCTCCTCGGCCTCGACTATCCTCTTCTCGCGGTCCTCAAGAAGCTCAAGCTCTCCGGATATCTTCCGGAGCCTATTCGATTTCTTCTTGTTCTCAGAATCAAGATCCTCATTGTCTTTCTTGAGCTTCGCGATATTGGCGCGGAGATCTTTCGCGTTCCTCACCTTCTCCTCTCTCTCGACGATGCCTTTCTCCTTCATCGAGAACTCGGCCTCTTTCGCGGCGAGAGTCTCCTCCCTTCCGGAGAGAGCCTCTTCCTTCTCGACCATATGGGCCTTTAGCCTCTCGAGCCTCTCTATCGACTCGAGTATCTCATCCTCCTTC
Organism: uncultured Methanosarcinales archaeon; assembly: GCA_964398575.1. Lineage (GTDB taxonomy): Archaea > Nanobdellota > Nanobdellia > Woesearchaeales > CAIVOO01 > CAYNNM01. The sequence continues at coordinate 2,056 of CAYNNM010000066.1, read as the reverse complement.
TCGCTTATCGCCCTCTTGTCATCCTCGAGCTGGTCGACCTTATCGATGAACTCCTGCTCTCGGTTGTGCAGCATCTGCTCATCCTCCTCGACGCGCCTCACCCAGTCGATGAGCTCATTCTCCTTCTCCTGCATCATCTTCGTGCTCTCTTCGAGATCGCGCTTGCGCTCCTCGAAATGCGCCGAGAGATCGTCGTGCTGGAGCTTGAGGGACGCCATATCCTCCTCGAGCCTCTTCTTCTCGGATATCTTGGAATCATACTCTGAATTGAAATTAGCCATCTTCTCGGAGAGCTCCTTCTCGCTCCTCTTCTGGTATATCTCCCTCTGCGAGAGGTCCTTCTCCCTCTCGGAGAACATCTTCTCCTTCTCGATCGCGCTCTCCTCGATCTCGGCGACCTTGCGCTCTTTCGCGGCGAGCCTCTCCTCGCGGTCCTTGTGGCCCTTCTCCATCTTCCCTATCTCCTTCTCGCGGCGGTCGAGCTCCTTCTTTATCGACATCGCAGAATCATTTATCTCGCGTATCTTCGCGTTCGCCTCAGCCATCTGGCCCTCGAGGATCGATTTCTCCTTCTGTAGCTTCTCGACCTCTTCAGCGTATCGTCTCCGATCCTTATCGAGGACCGAGATGTCCTTGTCGAGATCCTGGCGGAGCCCCTTGATGTCCTTCGCGTCCTGCTCGAGTATCTTCTCGCGCTCGGCGAGCTCCTGCTTCAATTCGAGCATCGCCTGCACCTTGCGCTCGACCTTCGCGTTCAGCTCTATCAGCCGCTCCTCTTTCTCTCTCACGCGCTCCTCGCGCGGCTCAAGCTCGTGCTTCGCGACAGCGAGCCCCTTATTCGCGACTGCGGCCTCCTTCTGGAGCTGGAACATAAGATCCTTCGATGATTTCAATGCGTCAAGGATGTCATTCTTCTCCTTGCGCAGCGACTCGACCTCCTTGACAAGATCGCGCCTCTCCTTCTCGAGAGACGATGTGTCCTTTCGGAGCGACGCCTCAAGCTTCTTGAGTTCTTTCTCCTTCTCGATGACAGTGTCCTCGCGATGGTCAAGCTCGGTCTTCTTGGTGATGAGTATGTCTTCCTGCTCGTTCAGCTTCTTCTTCTTCTCGCTCATCGCCTCGACGATCTTTTTCAGCTGCCTCTCGGACTTCACTATGTTCGCTTCGCGCTCGCTCAAGCTTGAGAAAGAGGATATGTCTGTCCCGGAATCATCAGAAGGTGGAGTGCTTGGGGGTTCAAGAGATAGGTCAAGACCCTGTTTTGAAGAAGCATCCTTTGCCATTTACACCCCCTTCGAGATTTATAAATAGGTCCATTTATTAAGTTTTCTATTCCGTGACCCAATACATTTATAAAGGGACGATTTTTCCCAAAACGCATCATGGCGAAAAAACTAACATGCATATCGTGCCACAAGAGCCTGACAAACGATGTCGGAAGCTCGAAGTTCATATGCCCAAGCTGCGGCAAGTACGAGATAATAAGATGCAAGCACTGCAGGCAGATTGTCGCTAAATACACCTGCCCTGAGTGCGGGTTTGTGGGGCCTAACTGATTCTAAAATGGCGGATGTCATAGCTACACTGAAAATCATGCCGGAGAATCCCGGAATCGATCTTGCGAAGGTCGAGAGCGAAGCGAAAGAGAAATGCGCGGCTTTCGGCGCCGATGTCGGCAAAGTGCAGATTGAGCCAGTCGCTTTCGGTCTTAAGGCCCTCATCCTGATCCTTGTCTACGACGAGAAGAAGGGCGGGACAGATGCGCTTGAAGAGATAATCGGCGGGATCCCAGGAGTCAACTCCTGCGAGACAACCGATGTCAGACGCGCGATTGGCTAGATATTCTTGGATTTTTCTAAAAGACTTGCTCTATGATCCGCTAACCGAAGGTCTGCTACTCCACTGGCGGCTGGAGGGGGTCGGCAGGTGGGACAATAGAATCGCGAAACTGCGACGCAGTTTCGCCTCGAGTTCAAGTCAGAAGAATAGAAAACCAGAAAAAAATATGCTGTGTTGCATAATTCTTAGTATGAAGCGTAGCTCTCGCTACGCTTCT
>CAYNNM010000065.1:0-5236 GCA_964398575.1 uncultured Methanosarcinales archaeon | reverse complement strand
ATATATTCAAAGAAAAAGACTATTTTATGTTTTCCCACTTAACTTGACTTAACCCTCCGACCGCAACATTTATATATCCAATTTCTGTGGATAGCGCCATAAAGAGGTGCTATTTTTGAACAAGCTTTTCGAGATAAAGATAGTCGGCCGCGGAGGCCAGGGCGGGAAGACCGCATCAGAGGTTCTTGCGACAGTCGCTCTCGATAAAGGCAAATTCATCCAGTCATTCCCGGAATACGGCGCAGAGAGAAAAGGCGCTCCGGTCAAGGCCTATGTCAGGATATCCGATAAGGAGATAAGGCTGCATACAGGCGTCACGAACCCGAATGTCACAGTCGTCATCGACGAGACCCTTCTTTCAGCGATGAATGTCACAGAAGGGATGGATAAGGATGGCAAGCTCATAATCAACACAGGAAGGACCGCTGAGCAGATAAAGGCGTCGAAGGACCTGAATGGATTCGAGGGCACGATATACATCCTCGATGCGACGAAGATAGCGCTTGAGGTCCTCGGCAGCCCGCACACGAACACCGCGATGCTTGGCGCGATCGAGAAGGTCACCAATTTCTTCACGATGGATGCGCTAAAAGAGGAAGTCAGGAGCATATTCATCCGCAAGCTCGGCGAGAGCGGAGTGGAGAAGAACATCGCCGCGATAGAGAGGGCCTACAGCGAGGTGAAGCAATGCTGAAGAGCTGGAAGGAGCTCGCGCACGGGGCTGCGATAGTTGAGGCAGGGAACTCAGGCAAGAAGGAAGGAGGGTACAAGACCGGCTCCTGGAGAGTACAGAGGCCGATTCTCGACAAGGAGAAATGCACCAACTGCATGTTCTGCTGGGCCTACTGCCCTGACACTGCGATAGTCATCGCGAAAGACAAGTCCATCATGGTCGGGATGGATCTTGATTTCTGCAAGGGATGCGGACTCTGTGCAGCTGTCTGCCCTGTCAAATGCATCGCGATGAAAGAGGAGAAGGAATTCACGAACAATGGAGATACGACCACATCAGTATTCTACGCGAGCGAGAACAGATACAATGATAAGAATTTCAGGTGGAACGAATGATGCAGAGAAAGGCGCTTAGCGGAGCGAATTCCGCGTCGGAAGCGATGAGGCAGATAAACCCTGATGTCGTCGCGGCGTATCCAATAACGCCCCAGACGCAGGTGATGGAGAAATTCTCCGAGTTCGTCGCCGACGGGCTTGTCGACACGTACTTCATCAGGGTGGAATCTGAGCACTCCGCGATGTCGGCCTGTGTCGGCTCAAGCGCTGCTGGAGCGAGGACGATGACTGCGACATCCTCGCAGGGGCTCGCCCTTATGTTCGAGATAGTCTACATCGCATCGTCGCTACGGCTGCCAATCGTGATGAATGTCGTCAACAGGGCATTATCTGCGCCGATCAACATCCACTGCGATCACTCTGACTCGATGGCCTGCAGGGATTCCGGATGGATACAGATCTATTCCGAGAACAACCAGGAGGTCTATGACCACACCCTCATCGCGCAGAGGATAGCTGAGCATAAAGACATCCTGCTTCCGGTGATGGTATGCCAGGACGGATTCATAACAAGCCACTCGTACGAGGGTGTCGAGATACTCGATGATGAGAGCGCGAGATCCTTTGTCGGCGAATATAAGCCGATAAATCCTCTGCTCGATACCGATAAGCCGATCACGCTTGGAGCTGTCGATTTCTTCGACTATTACTTCGAGCATAAGATGCAGCAGTTCGAGGCAATAGAGCGCTCGAAGAAGACAATTCCTGAGGTCTTCTCGGCATACGAGAAGCTCACTGGAAGGAAATTCAATTTCTTCGAGGAATACGCTATGGAGGATGCCGAGACCTGCATAATCGCTATCGGCTCGACCTGCGGCACCATCAAAGAGGTCGTCGATGAGCTGCGCGAGCAGGGAAAGAAGGTCGGCCTGATCAAGATAAGGGTCTTCCGTCCATTCATGAATGAGGTCCTTGTCGAGGCTCTTGAGGGAGTGAAGGCAATAGCTGTCCTTGACCGCTCTGCATCGCCGGGCGCATTCGGCGGCCCGATTTTCATGGAGGTGCGCAGCGCCTTCTATGATCTAACAATCGTCCCATTGATGATGAATTACATCTACGGCCTCGGAGGCCGCGAGATAAACGCGGATATGATAAAGCAGGTGTACTCTGATCTTGAGGAGATGAAAGGGAAAGGAAAGATATCGAAGCACATAAAGTACCTCGGAGTGCGTGAATAGGATGGGAAACATAAAGGACTACTCAAAGAAGTTCGAGCGCCTGGCGCCCGGACATAGGCTGTGCCCTGGCTGCGGAGCATCGATAATAGCGAGGCAGGTGATGCTCGCGACAGATGATCCTATCGTCGTCACAGACGCGACAGGATGCCTTGAGGTCTCGACGACAATATTCCCTTACACTGCCTGGCGGGTCCCGTGGATGCATAATGCATTCGAGAACGCAGCGGCGACACTCTCGGGAATCGAGGCGGCTTTCAGATCGCTTAAGGCAAGAGGCAAGATGAAGAAAGATGTCAAGTTCCTCGCGTTCGGCGGGGATGGAGGCACATACGACATCGGCCTCCAGTCACTCTCAGGCGCGGTCGAGCGAGGCCACAATATGGTCTATGTCTGCTATGACAACGAGGCATACATGAACACAGGCATCCAGCGATCGAGCGCGACACCGTATTCATCGAACACCACCACTGATCCTGTCGGCGAGAAAAGGCTAGGCAAGATGGAGTTCCGAAAGGACCTCACACAGGTGATGGCAGGCCATCATATGCCTTATGTCGCGCAGGCATCGCTCTCGAATCTTCCTGATCTCTACCGCAAGGCAGAGAAAGCGTTCCTGGCTAATGGCCCTGCGTTCATCAACATACTCTCGCCGTGCATGCCTGGATGGGGAGTCCCTGATGATTCGACTGTGACCATCTCGAAAGTCGCTGTCGACACGAATTTCTGGCCGCTTTTCGAGGTAGAGAACGATGTCTGGACACTGAACTATGACCCTGGCGAGCGGAAGAAGCCGATAATCGAATGGCTGCGCCCGCAGGGAAGGTTCAAGCACCTGAAGAGGCCTGAGAACGCGCACATCGTCGACACGATACAGAAAGAGGTCGACAGACGATTCGCTGACCTGAAGAAGAAATGCGCGAAGTAGACTGGCTACCTCGCATAAGCAGGCGTTATTCCGAAGCTTCGCTGAAGTTCTGCGAGATCCTCTTTTCTCGCTTCCCTGTGCTCTGCGAGCTGTTTCGCAAGCATCGCCTCGAGACTTGCGCAGTCTGAGGCATTTCTCTCTTTCGCCAATATGGCAGCACCCTCATTCAATGATACAGCTTTCTCGCCTCGCCTGACAAAATATGTGCAGTCAGGAAGTAGGTCAGGCTGCTTGCAGTCAGTGCCGGAATCGCAGCCGCTTTTCGGAGCGCAGCACTTCTTGAAGTACTGTCCCATAGTGTTATATGCGCCATTTCGGAGCCGCAGATCGACTCCTCGAGGCAGGTTCTTGGCATCCCTGCCGAACTGTTCATAGAATCTCCCGATAAAACCCTTGAATTCCTCTTTTTCCACAAAGCACCTCTTAAAAGTTTTATAGAAGGGATTATCTGAAAACCCCTTTATAAACTTTGTGAATTTTAATTACTGCTCAGTAGTTACTTCTTTTCGAATCGTACTGATAAGGTCATCCTTTATCTCCGAAAGCGGCTTTCCGAGCGGAAGGCCGATTATCCTGATGTTCTTTATCCTCCCCATCTGGACAAGAAGCGCGAGGAATGTCGAGAGATCGAAGTCGTGCAGAGATATGGGATTGTTCGATTTTATGGCAGAAAGATCATCGAAGACCTTCACGAAGAATATCCCATTCACAGCATCCATTATGAGGAACTCATCCTCCTTTATCTCGTAAAGATCGTATGGGTCCTTTATCTTGATGAACTCGATTCCCTCGATAGAGAGCTCGTCGGCAGCGTCGAAGGCGACGCGGTCGCCCTCCATTATGTCAGACCCGAAACAGTAGATTTTCCTCATCAGAACCGGATCATTCAGAGGATTTTTCCTTTTTAAATCTTTTCTGTGGAAAATGGTATATGCTTATTCCATTCATTTTCTCCTAATCGATACTAACAAACATTTATAAACAAATTTCAAGTGAATCCGCATAAAGAGGTGACTTCATGATTAAAGTAGCGATAAATGGTTTTGGGCGGATTGGACGGCAGGTCTTCCAGGCAGGGTTCGATGACCCGATGATCGAGTGGGTCGCGATAAATGACCTCACCGATACAAAGACTCTCGCCCATCTTCTGAAATACGATTCTGTTCACGGCAGGTTCAAGGGCTCTGTCGGCTTCAAGGAGGATGCGTTGATCGTGAATGGGAAAGAGATAAAGGTCTTCAAGGAGAAGGATCCTGCGGCATTGCCTTGGAAGAATCTCGGGATCGATGTCGTCGTCGAGTCGACTGGCTTTTTCACAAATCGCGAAGGGGCCGAGAAGCATCTTAAGGCAGGGGCGAGAAAGGTCCTAATATCCGCGCCTGCGAAGAATCCTGACATCACAGTCGTCAAGGGAGTGAATGAGCATAAGTACGACAAGAACGCGCACAATATAATCTCGAACGCGTCCTGCACGACAAACTGCCTCGCTCCGATTGTCAAGGTCCTGCATGACAATTTCGGAATAGTCCACGGATTCATGACGACAGCCCACGCATACACCGCTGACCAGAGGCTGGTCGATGCCCCTCACTCTGATCTGAGACGGGCAAGGCACGCCGCGGTGAGCATTGTCCCGACGACAACCGGAGCCGCGAAAGCTGTCGCAGAAGTGATGCCAGAGCTTAAGGGAAAGCTCGATGGAGTCGCGCTACGCGTCCCGGTGCCTGATGGCTCCCTCACGGATTTTGTCTGCGAATTGAAGAGAGAGGTCACAAAAGAGGAGATAAACGCGCTTTTCAAGAATGTCGCGCTCCATCACCTAAAAGGCGTCCTTGAGTATACTGAGGATCCGATAGTATCCGCGGACATAGTCGACAATACCCACTCATCGATATTCGACGCAGAGTCTACGATGGTCTTGAACGGAAAGCTTGTCAAGATCCTTGCCTGGTACGACAATGAGATAGGCTACTCGAACCGCGTCGTCGATGTGATAAAGATACTTGTGTAGAGATATTGTCAACTAAACGTGAGTTTTATATATAAGTTCTTATATTATACCTCG
>CAYNNM010000064.1:0-5445 GCA_964398575.1 uncultured Methanosarcinales archaeon | reverse complement strand
TAAGATTATCGAGGCCGTTTACCTTCGGCTTCTCTTTCTTGACAGCTTTTTTCTTCGCCATATTCCTCATACTAGAATTTTGCTCCGCACCCTATATCCGGCAATGAGAATCTGATTTATAAAGTTAATGGATTTCTACTGCCCAAGCTCTATGGCGTCCCAGTAGCGGAAGAGGGCCGCGGCGAAGAAGAGGAACATCACTCCAGCCATCAGCCGACGGTAGAGGACGATGTTGCCTATCGTGAACTGGGTCGCGAGAAGGAGAAGCGAGATAACCGAATATATTATCCAAGGGCCGAATGCCCCCTGCACCCTGTGCACTATGTATGTCACGACTATGTACGCGACAAACGAGAATATCCCGAATATGATTATCAGGAAAAGGGAGAGATTCTCCATAATGAAGCCATCAGCGAGAGCGGCAGGCATCATCGCGAGGAATATCGCAGCAGGGATTATCCTTCTCATCTTTCGTTGAAGAGCCGCACGACCTTGCTCCATCCCTCCTCTATCTTCGGCAGTATCGGCTTTCTGCGAAGCCCTCGTCTCTCTTTATCGAGAAGACCGAAGACTTTCCTCTCGTACCTCTCCCGGAGCGCCTTGGTCTTCGCGCGGTACGATTCCTCGGCCCCGCTTTTCCCCTGCTCGAGCATCCTCGAGTACTCGGAGAAGAGCTCCTGCTTCTTCGCGTCGTACCAAGCATCGAGCATCTCCTCTTTTGTCGCCATTTTCCCTCTTTTACCCATTATCGGGCTCTTTCTTTATAAAATTTTTCGAGAAAAATGAAGAAAAAATAAAAACCGGCTTCCCGCAGTGGGGGTGGTTTGAAGCAAGAAATAGGTTCTTGTTGGGGGAGCCGGTGTCAGTGTGATGGTTTTTTCTGCATCTCGCGAAGCCATAAAAGCCCGATGTTGATCATCGCCTTGTTGAACTTGTCGGATATCCTGTAATGCTTCTTGTACAGGTCGTAGTCGATGAGTCCCATGGACTTCATCGGCGTCAGTATCCGATCGTAAAACTGGCGCTTGTTGTAGCTTATCTTTACCTCCTCTCTCTTCTTGATGAATTCGTGAGCGGATTCCTGGTGTATCGTCGTGCCGTCGTGCAGCCTTGTCGCGAATATCGACATCTCGGTCTTGCCAAGCACGCCTGCATGATGCTTCATCTCGTTGATGAGCATCTTGGCCACGATAATCTGCTGTTCTGTCGCGAAGATGATCTCATAGATATCTTCCGGCAAATTGTATATGTCGAACAACACAACCATACAGATGTAAAGAATGAACTAGTATATAAATGTTACGTTTTCGTATACTGGTTTATGAAATACATAAATATATGACATTTAGTTAATTTTTTAACTAGGAGAAAAATTCTTTCCAGAAATCGCGACTATTCGTTTACTTTATCTCGACTTTGCCGGCGAGAGACTGGCCAGGCATGCCTTTCTCGAAGAGGATCTTCACTGCGCCGCTCCTTCCGTGCGCGCCTGTGATCTTGCCCTTTATCTCTTTTCCTGCAGGGGATTTCCAGCTAGCGGATTTGCCGATGAGCTTCTCAGCGGAAGCCCTGTCCTTGACACCTTCTGGCAGGACAACCATGTAGTTCCCTGTCTGCGTGTGCTTGCTCAATCTGTAGTTGACGATAGTCCCATGCATAGCGAGACAGGATTTGGAGGTGATTTATAAAGCTAGCGGTTTTATTTCCCTCATTTAAAAATAGCAATGTTTATATATTGAAAATAGCAGGGACTGCCTAGGTGAATTGATGAATAAAAGGGGATTTTTGCTAATCATCGGACTTCTGTTCCTCTTCAATATGGGGAGTGTCTTTGGGCAAGGAGTCCTCTCCGATTTCTTTGACATAGTGAAGGATGAGCTTGACCTTGTCTCGCTCTACACAAGATATCCTGCGGCGATAGAGTCATTGGTCTATCTCATAATCTTTGTCTCATTAGGCGTCCACATCGCGACAAGACAGGGTAGCAGCTGGAACACAAAGCAGGGCAAGACGCTTTTTGTCACGATAGGAGTCGCTCTTGCGATAATGACCACGATCGGATTCCGGAAATGGGGAATCACCTTCGAGGCAATGGGGACATATCTTGGCCTTATAGTCTTACTCGCTTTCGCATATGGGATATTCGCCCTTTTCAGGGAATTCGGAGGAGATAAGCCGGGCGCAGGAAGAACGCTTGTGCTTTCTGTCGGATTCCTTCTCACTTATTTTATCGTGAACACTCTCTCTCACGGAGCTGTGCAGAAATTCTTCGAAGCGAGCAAATTCACATCGACTGTTCTTCGGCTCGCCCTCACGGGATTCTCGGTAGCAGCAGTCATCTCTTTGTTTATGGTCCTGGCAAGGATGTTCAAGTTCGGTTCGACGAATGACACTCTTTCGCCCAAAGCGGCACAGAGGTGGGAGAATGCAGGAGAGGGTCTCGGAAAATTTGTCGGTAAGTTGCTTGGCAGAGGGAAAAGAAGAGAACCGACAGTCATAGAAAAACCTGATGAGAGATTCTATGTGCGATACGGTTCAGGAGCGGATCCAGTCTCCAACAAGGATCTGAGGGAAGACAGCCATAAAATAATGAAATCCATCGAGCTTGAGATGCTCGATGAGAAGCAACTTCACGATTATGTATTGGAAAGTATCTCGAGAATAGGGAAGGAGCTGGTTGTCGAAGAGAACGCACTTTCCGAACTTAAAAAACGCGGAAAAGAGAAAGATGCATCTGAAGCGATAATCGGCATAGTGGGCAATATCGGCAAGGAAACTGGAAAAATAATGTCTGTGATGATTTCCGATCTGAATAACCACAAGAAGAATATGAAGAAGATGAATGAAGCCACTGAGAAGATTTTCCCTTCTTTCTCAGGAAGACACAAGGAACAAATCCTGGCCGCATTTGACGAGTATTCGGGCAGGATAAAGAAATACTGGCAGTTCTGCGTCGAGGATTCGAACCCGGTTCTCGATGGTTTCGTGAAACTCCTTGAACAGCAAAAGCACAATGCTCGCGTAGTCGGGGCAAGTCCCGACGATGCGGATTCAGTGGAGAGCATAATCAAGGAAATGCAGGATTCGCTCATTCTCCAAAAACAGGCACTCCTGAAAATAAAGGCGAATTTCGAGAAGTATAAGCTATTCGAGATAAACAAGTTCGCAAAATATGTCGCGACAGACATAATCGGGCAGTTCCCAAAAGCCATCGCAGAGACTAAAATAGCGAAGCTTGGAAATTTTCATTTCTTGGGAGACAGGAATCATCCTGCGACAATACTCCAGATTGCGGATTATCTCGCAAGAGACGCGAGCAATACTCTGTTCCAGACTCACGTGGGCGATGACCACAATCATTTCGCCACGTGGATAGCTCCAGTCGATAAGGAATTCGCAGAACATATCTCGAAAATAAAAGGCAAGGCTGAATTGATGGATGCCTTCGCGAAATATGTGAGGAATTCCTGCCAATATCCTTATTGATAGTTTTATCATTATTTCAAAAGAGGTGAAAAAGGATGCGGGAAATAGATAGTTCTACTTAGCATCGAAGATAATGTTCTTTTTCCGGAAGAAAAAAAAGGAAGAGCCAAGGTCGGCTGGCGAGAAAAAACCGGATGAGCCGAAGCCCACTCTTGACGGAGAGAAGGCATCACTGCTTCTTGCGATAGAGCAGGAGGCGAATGGGATGGTCTCTGTCCAGGGAAAGAGGAAGGATGTCCTCGAGGGGATATCGAAGGAGATCCTCGGGCAGGAGAAGGTGATGACTGATCTTGCCAATCTTCTCTCGGAGAGAAGCGACTCCTTCCAGGAGCTCGCTCTCATAAATATGACGAAGCTCTCGGCGGCCATCATCCGGATGAAGGCAGTCATCGAGGAGGAGCTTCCGAAGATATCTGAGCTCTTCAAGAGGCACGAGCAGAACTTCGACATAATCGAGGGAGTGCAGAAGAATCTGCTCACTGAGATGACAAGAAGCGACTACGACCGGTTCTTCCAGCCGATATTCTCGAGCTATTCCTTCTGCAAGAAGGAGTACTGGACGCTCCTTGAGAGGGAGATCCTCGACTACTATCATCTGCGGACAGCGATTGCGATACAGCTCGATATGGTGAATGAGGTCATACAGGAGAGGCCGGAGAAGACACTGAAGGACCCGACACTCTTCCTGGCCTGGAAAGCGAAGGTCGATGAGCAGTACCAGAAGGAGCTCGCATATTTCAGGAACGTCGCAGGATACTTCAAGAAATCAGAGGAGCTTCCGCTCAACGCCATAGTCTACACGGTGCGCCAGAAGATCGAGACCGACGCGCCGAAGATAATCCTGCACGACACGATCAGGATGAATAAGCTCCGGAACATCGGCACTTTCCGTCTCAGGAAGGATGATTCCGATCCAGGCCTCGATGCCGACTACAGAAGCATCCTTCCAGCGCTCGAGAGGAACGAATCGAAGGAGACGATATTCCTCTTCCATTCGCAGAACCACGATTTCTCGCGCTGGATAGAGCTCGCTGATCCGGATTTCGCTAACGAGCTATTCTACTACGAGATGAAGAAAAATATGGAAGGTTTTATAAATTCATTGCGCATCTATCTCGATAAGAACACGATCTAGAGGTGAATGGATGGAACTGATACTCAATAAGCGGCCGAAGAGCCCGACGATAGTGCAGGGATTCCCCGGGCTTGGCCTGATAGGGACGATAACGACAGAATTTCTGATAGAGCATCTCAAGATGAAGATGATAGGCCACATAAAGGTGGATGAGATAATGCCTCTTATCGCAATCCACGACGAGAGCGTGGTGCAGCCTGTCGGGATATATCACGACGAGAAGACAAATCTTATGCTAATCCACGTCGTCGCCAATCTTCGCGGAGTCGAGTGGAAGCTCTCTGAAGAGCTGACAAAGCTCGCCAAGCAGCTTGCGGCGAAGGAAGTGATCAGCCTCGAAGGCGTCGGCTCGAACCAGCCGAAGGATGAGTCGCAGATATTCTATGTGTCATCGAAAGGCGCGAGCAATTCCTTGACGAAAGTCGCGCAGCCGCTCAAGGAAGGCGTCATCGTCGGGGTATCTGCTGCGATGCTGGTCGATAAGGATGCGAAGAATATGGTCTGCTTCTTCGCGGAGACGCATTCGAATCTTCCTGATTCGAAAGCAGCAGCGAAGCTGATCGAGACACTCGATAAGTACCTGGGCTTGAAAGTCGATCCCGCGCCGCTTCTCAAGCAGGCAGAGGCATTCGAGGAGAAGCTGAAGAAGATAATGACCCAGTCGCAGAAGACGCAGGCAGTCCAGGAATCGAAAGAGATGAGCTATCTCGGATAGATTTTTTTATCAATTATTCACTTTTTATTTATGATTTATAAACTTTTCGTGAATAGGGCTCGATTGCAAGTTCCATTTTAGCACCTCAGGCACATATTATGGGTGAAAC
>CAYNNM010000063.1:0-5490 GCA_964398575.1 uncultured Methanosarcinales archaeon | reverse complement strand
AGGTGCTCTATGTCGTCTATCTCCATATTGAACTTTATCTCAGCCATATCCTTATCCATTATCTTCGCTTTGGCCTCGCTCATATTGGTCCCTGTGGCAGAGACAGTATTAAGAACATCCGCGAAGAGACCTACCCGATCCTGCGCCTCGACCTTTATCTCTATCTTCGCCGAGACATCCCCGACCCAGTCGACCTTGATCTTCCCTTTCACGTGCGATTCCACCTTCTCGACATTCCTGCAGTCGATCTTGTGTATCGTGACTATGCCTGTCCTCGACGAGAATCCGACAGAGGGGTCTCCCGGGAGCGGAGTGCAGCATTTGGCGAGCTTTATCGCCTTTGGCTTCCTTATCCCGTCGAAGAGTACTATCTGGCGTAGATCAGTGTCGTGATGGACCTCTTTCTCCCTGATCCTTCCGACAGGGACGATCTCCTGCTCCTGGATGTATCTGCGTATCTTGTTCCTCGCTTTCGATGTCTTCGCGATCTTGAGCCACGAGCGCGAAGGGTGCTGGTTCTTGACAGTGATTATCTCGACGACATCGCCAGTCTTGAGTTCCTGGCGCAGAGAGGCGAAAGCTCCATTGACGCGGCCTCCGGTGCATTTGTCGCCGATGCCAGTGTGTATGGCATAGGCGAAATCAAGCACCGTCGCTCCCTTCGGAAGCTCGATGACATCGCCTTTCGGAGTGAAGCAGTATATCTCGTCCTGGAATAGGTCTACCTTGACCGAGTCTATGAATCTTTTCGCGTCCTTCTCCTCAAGCTGCCAGTCCTGTATCTGGCGCAGCCACGAGAGCTTCTTGTCGAACTTCGCATCGTGCGTCGCGCCCTTATACGCCCAATGGGCGGCGATGCCCTCCTGCGCGACCCTGTCCATCTCCTCGGTCCTTATCTGGATCTCGATGATCTTTCTGCCGCCAGCCATCACTATCGTGTGGAGCGACTGGTACATATTCGCCTTCGGCATAGCGATGTAGTCCTTGATGTGCCCGGGGATCGGCCTCCACATCTGATGGATTATGCCAAGGACATCGTAGCACTCCTTCACATTCTTCGTTATTATGCGAAGAGCGATTATGTCATATATCTCCTCGAATGGTCTTGCCTTCTTGACCATCTTCTTCCATATCGAATAAAGATGCTTCGCGCGCCCCTTAATGACTGCCTCGATCCTGTTCTCGGCAAGCTTGTCGAGAAGCATATTCCTGAAGCGGTCAAGCTCGGCCTCTCGCTCCTCTTTCTTCATCCTCACCTTCTCGGCGAGATCCTTGAAGACATCAGGATAGACGTACTTGAACGCGAGATCCTCAAGCTCGGCCTTGACCTTCTCCATACCCAGGCGATACGCTATCGGTGCGTAGATGTCGAGAGTCTCTTTCGCTATCTCCTGCTGGCGCTTCGGCGAGAGGGATTCGAGAGTCCTCATGTTGTGCAGCTTGTCAGCTAGCTTGATTATGATGACGCGGACATCCCTGCATGTCGCAAGAAGTATCTTCCTTATGTTCTCTGCCTCGGCGAGATCCTTCGAGCGCGGCTTTATCTCGGAGATCTTAGTCACTCCATCGACCATCTGCGCTATCTCCTCTCCGAACTCCTTCCTTATCTCCTCGAGCTTCTTCCCCGTATCCTCGACGACATCGTGGAGAAGGGCGGCGCATATCGATGCCTCATCGAGCCCAAGCTCGGCGACTGTCCTTGCCGCGGCGATCGGATGTATTATGAACGGCTCGCCTGATGCCCGCATCTCATCCTTGTGCGCATCCTCTGCGAAAAGATAGGCCTTTCTGATCAGGGCTTCATTTAGATTAGGATTCCTTCTCTTCGCGGCCTCGAGGATCCCATCTACAGAATAGTCCTGTCTCTCCATAGACTCGAAGAGATGAGGTTATTTATAAAGGTTTTATCGTCACAAGGCATTGGACATTCTCGCGTAGCGCTTATAATAGAGCGATTCAAAAAACGAATGATGGATTGCATCTTCACGCATACGCTCTCAAGCGCATCAGGAGAAGGGGGATAAGCGAAGAAGAAGTCAGGGAGACTGTCAGTTTCCCTTCGTGGAGAAGGACTCAAGGCCACCTCACTTTTTTCCGGAAGGATAGTGGGAGAGGGACTATCGAGGTCGTCTCCGAGAAAACAGAAAAGAATATAAAGATCATAACAGCATACTGGGTGTAGAATGAACAAAAGCTACGACAAGGAAGCGGACGCGATGTACATCGAGTTCCGGAAGGGGAAATTCGCGAAGAACAGGAAGATAGATGACTTCACGATAATAGATCTCGACGAGAAAGGAAATATGCTCGGCATAGAGTTCCTGAATGCCAGCAAAAGGATCCCGAAAGAATCCCTTTCCGAGGTCAATGTCAAGAATCTGCCGGTCGAGGCGTAAATATGACCGAAACCATGATTCAGATGCTGAAGAGTTCCAAGAAAGATGGAGCAGGCAATGCGAAGAAATAAAGAACAACCCGATTGAACCAAAACAAAGTAAGAATATTCAACTAAGTTTTGAAACAGAAAAATTGGATTTAATCATGTGGCATCCACAAGATCAACTAACTATCGAAATATTGAGAAAATTGGACAACTGCCATACAAATTTAGTGATTTCTCTTGCAATTTCAAAATCGAGATATAAGACATTAAAAAAAGGAATGGTGGGAACTTTTACTCGAAAATGCCCGCGAATACTTAAAAAAATAATCAAAGAAGGTTAAGATTGCCGCATATAGAATCTATCTCCTTCTCATCCGCAGGCCCGACCGCAAGGCAAGTCCTTGTGCCAGGGGAGACTACTGTCCTTCCTGCGTCTGTAATGAGCGCGGTCTTAAGGCCCGCATCCTTAGCCATCTGATTGAATCTCAAGAGCTCCTTCTCATCGGCGACTTTCAGCACCACCTTCTCCATCCCCTCGTCGCGCCACTCCTTGACATCGTCTTTGCCGGATTTGAGCGTGGCCTCGACTGACGCGTGCGCGACCTGCGCCGCGAGCTTTCCTTTCGGAAGCTTAAGGTCCATCCTGACAAGTATCGCCTGCTTGAATGACATGATGTTCTCAAGGATAATGTGTTTATAAATATTTATATCGCACAAAAACCTTTATATATGATATATATAGCGCTAAAAGGATGATTACCCTCACTTTCCCTGATGGCTCGAAAAGGGAGTTTCCGAAAGGAACGACTGCCCTTGAGGTCGCAAGATCGATAGGCAGCCGCCTCGCCGATGCCGCAGTGGCTGCGTAGATAGAGTTCCAGCTGATCGGCCTTGATTCTAAGATAGAGAGAAGCGGAAATCTCCAGATTCTCACATTCGATTCTCCTGAAGGAAAGGAGATATTCTGGCATTCCTCATCCCATCTTCTCGCGCACGCAGTGATGGATCTTTTTCCGGATGCGAAACTCGCCATCGGGCCTGCGATTGAGAACGGGTTCTATTATGACATCGACCATCAGCCATTCACGCCTGATGACCTCGCGAAGATAGAGAAGAGGATGACTGAAATCGTCAAGGAGAACCTCCCGATATCGAGGATCGAGATGACAAAAGCCGAAGCGAAGAAGATGTTTCGGAACAACCCATACAAGCTTGAGATAATCGATGAGTCTGAGGATGAGACCATATCCGCGTACACGGAGGGGCCTTTTGTCGATCTCTGCCGGGGACCTCATCTGCCATCGACAGGGAAGATAAAATCGCTCAAATTGACGAAGCTCGCGGGGGCTTACTGGCGAGGGGATGAGAAGAACAGGCAGCTGCAGAGAGTATATGGAATCTCGTTTCCCGACAAAAAATTGCTCGCGGAATATCTTCATATGGTCGAAGAAGCAGAGAAACGGGATCACAGAAAGATCGGAAAAGAGCTAGACCTGATTATGCTTCATGAGTATGCGCCAGGTATGCCTTTTTTTCTTCCAAAAGGAATGATCATGCTAATTGAACTTACCAAATTCGTCAGAGAATATTCTTACGGTGAAGGATATAAAGAAGTCAGGACCCCTCAAGTATTCAATGCTGAGCTCTGGAAAGAATCGGGTCATTGGGGACATTATAAGGAGAACATGTTCTGCATACATCATGCTGAAGACAACACGGAGATGGCATTAAAACCGATGAACTGCCCAGCCCATCATCTATTATACCGAAGAGATACTCACTCATACAAGGACCTTCCTCTTAGGATTGCCGAGACGACAACTTTATTTAGGAATGAGAAATCAGGAACTCTATCAGGTCTTACTCGGGTAAGAAGTCTCTCGCAGGATGATACCCATATATTCTGTACGCAGGAGCAGATTCTCTCTGAGATAAGAACCTTGCTTGAGAAGGTCAAAACAATCTATCATTTGTTCAGCTTAAAGATCGATGAAATACATCTATCGACAAGGCCTGATGAGTTCCTTGGAGAGAAAGCTACATGGGATTTTGCCGAATCGCAACTAAAGAAGGCGCTTGAAGAATCGCGGCTCGCTTACAAGATCAATGAAGGCGATGGCGCATTCTATGGTCCTAAGATCGATGTCAAGGTAAAGGATGCGATAGGAAGACAGTGGCAGCTTGCGACCATCCAGCTTGATTATCAGCTCCCTCAAAGATTCAAATTGACCTATGACGATATGGATGGATCAAAGAAGACACCCATCGTAATACATAGAGCCATTCTTGGTACGATGGAGCGATTCCTTGGAATTCTAATTGAGCACTACGCGGGGAAGTTCCCGCTGTGGCTATCGCCAGTCCAGGTAAGCGTGCTCACTGTTGCCGACCGCCACATCCCATACGCGGAGAAAGTGGTAAAGGAGATGAAAAAGCGCGGGATAAGGGCTGAACTCGATATCCGCGCGGAGTCGATACCGAAGAAGGTCCGCGACAACCAGCTGAAGCAGATAAACTACATACTTGTCGTCGGGGATGCCGAGGAGAAGAACGGGACAGTCAATGTGCGGACAAGAGATAATGTCGTTCACGGAGAGAAGGAGACCGATATTTTTATTTCTGAGATTGTGATGGAGATGAAGGAGAGGAAGTAAACAGTTCATCGACCTATCTGAATATCGCGCGGTAGATGACAAAGAGCATTGTCGCTATTATGCTTATCGCAAGCGATGTGCCGAGGGGAAAGAACATCTTGAAGTTACCCTTATCTATAGTGATGTCGCCTGGCAATTTGCCGAACATGAAGTATTTCCCCGCGAACTGCCACAGAAGCCCGACAGCGAGAAGCAATAGCCCCATAAAGATAAGTATCTTCGGATAGTCTTCCATAGACGAAGAATGAACTTCCCCTTTTTATGTCTTTTGGAGAGAAAGAAAGAAAAAAGGAAAAAAAAGATCACTTCTTCTTCGCGGACTTAGCCCCTGACTTCTCCTTCTTCAGGAACTTTATCGCTCCGACAAGAAGAGTCATCGTGGTCGCGAGATCGCCTATCTCATCCTTCGATTTGACAGCAGGGATCTCTGCCTTAAGATCGCCATCGGCGACC
>CAYNNM010000062.1:0-5585 GCA_964398575.1 uncultured Methanosarcinales archaeon | reverse complement strand
TTCACAGCAGCTTTCAGCTGAGTGGCGAGCCGGGCGCCACGCTTGAAAGTCAAGTTGCCGGCCAGTACGCCGCTTGGGAACACGAGGCGCCTTACGCGAAGCTGATTGAAAGCGTTTTCCTGATCAAGCAGCCGCTCGGCGTTCTTAAGAAGCTCGCCCGCAAGAACAACCGCCGTGGTCGTCCCATCGCCGACCTCATCCTCCTGGGTTTTCGCGACCTCGACTATCATCTTAGCGGAAGGGTGCTCTATCTGCATCTCCTCAAGTATCGTGACCCCATCATTCGTGACTATCACTGAGCCAAGAGAATCGACAAGCATCTTATCCATTCCTTTCGGCCCAAGAGTGGTCCGGACAGTCTCAGCGACCAGTTTCGCCGCGAGTATGTTCATCCTCTGCGCGTCGCGCCCGACCATCCTTTTCGCGTCTTCGGGAAGTATGTATCCGCTATCCTTCTGCATTTTCTCCTCCCCTCTTTTCACAGAAAATCTGATGCCTTCGCAAATCGTTTTCGATTTATAAGTTTTATTGAAAAACAGAGCATCTCCTAGGCTATGGAAAGCTTTAAATATCGAATTTCCGCCATCCCTATATGCTTAAGAGAAACGCGTTGTATCTTGTCTCATTTCTCGCTCTCTCGACAGCTGCGCTTGCGGCAGAGAAGACAGCCGCAACAGCGCTGATCTGGCGCCCTGTCCTCTTCTACGGCCTGATTCTTGGGCTCTACGAGCTATTCCTGATACACGGGGATGAGAATTTCCGCGGCAGCCACTGGTTCGGCCACGGGCTCCAGGCAGTGGGGTTTATGTTCATCGCCATATTTTTCGTGTTGAATGTCAAATACGCGATGGATGTGACAGGATACTCGAAGCTCAACATAGCGCCCTGGCTCAAGAGTCCACTAACTTTCCAGATCCTGATAGGGGTCATCCTGAACTTCAAGATCCACGCAGTCTCGGCAGTGATACATACGCAGGGTGTCGCGGCAAGAGGCCTCGCAGAGCACTGGAGCCACACGATCCTTGTATCAGCGCTTGTCGTCGCGGTCCATTATGTCCATAAGTTCATAGCGCCGCTCTTGCCAGTATTCTTCAGATAGAGAAAGAAAAATAATAAAACAAAAACTATTTCCTTGACGGCTTTCTGACCTCGATTGGGATGACTCCCTGCTCGAACTCCATCTTCGCTATCTCAATAGGGTTGTAGCCCAGCTTCTCAAGCTCCTTCTCGGACAGCTTGAGAAGGAATGGCGCACCCATCGAGATCTGAAGAGCTCTCGCTCCGATGATCCTCGCCCTCTCGTATTTCGTCTGTTTCTCAGCCATTTTTCACCTATCAGAGATGCTTTCGCAGCTCCTGCGCTTTCTTCTTCGCGAGCTCGACCATCGCCCTGACATCCTCAGGCATAAGCGATGCCGCGCCGCCTTTCTGCAGCGCGCATATCTCTCCGTTCTCGATTGTCGCGACAGTGAGTCTCGATTCGATGAACTCCTCTTCCTCATTCGTCGGGTCGACAAGCAGGTTGTTGCCTATCTTCACGACAGTTATCGGGATAGGTATCTTCGAGATAGGGACTTTCTCCTTGGTCAACTCCTTGTAGTCGACCTTCTCGCCGTCGAATTTCGGGAATCTCGCATCCTTAAGAGCAGCTATCGCCGCAAGCCCTGCCGCATCGAGAAGATTGCCTGAGTCGTTTATCGTCACGACATCTATCGAGACGATCCAGACCTTCTCACCTTCCTTTATGCAGAGCTTCTTCACATCGATCGCTTTACCCTCGCGGATTCCGCGGTCGACGACTCTCGCAAGCTCTATCGATTTCATGCTCGGAGGCCCTGCCTCAAACCCAGGGTTCGACATGGCTAAGAGCTCAGCTCCGACCATAAGCGACCCTTCATCGCGCTTGTCAGGATAAGGTTTATCGACAAGCATCTTGACTCCTGCAAGGACTATCGTGTCCCCGATGGTCACTCTCGCCGATCCTTCGGCGTTCTTCGAGACTCCGTACTCGACCCTGACTTTGCGGAACTCATCGTTCTTTCGTCCGTCGTATCTCACCTGCTGCGAGATGCTCTTTAAGAGGTGCTCTCTCATTCCGTTACTCATTTGATCCACCTCCGGCGTATTTATCCTTAAGCGCTTTCTTCTGGACCTCGTAGATGTCCTTCATGACTTTTCTCGCCATAGCGATGCCTTCATCAAGCTGCTTATCTGAGATCTCCCCATCCATCTGGAGCAAGGTTATCTCGCCAGTCCTCTGGACTATCGCGACAGGCATGTCTGCGACAGGCATATCGTCTATCGCCTCTTCAGAATAGTCGAGGTCAGCGAGGATCTTATCCCCGACCCGCCCAACAGATACTGCGGCGACAAAGTCCTTCATAGGTATCCCCGCATCCGCAAGAGCGATCGCTGCCGCGCAGATCCCTGCGCAGCGTGTCCCCGCATCGGTCTGCGGAAGCTCGATGAACACATCGACAACCGCATTCGGGAAATCATTCAGATTAAGGATGGGCAGAAGCGCGTTCTCTGTCACCATCGAGATCTCCTTCGACCTTCTTGAGCCGCCAGGCCTTACCCTGTCACCCTGCCCTGAGAAAGGCATCATGTTGTAGTTGCACCGAAGCATCCCTTGCGAAGGGTTCTTCAGGAACTTCGGGAAAAGGTCCCTTGGGCCATAGACTGCAGCATAGACTTCGGTCTTCCCTATCCTAAAGTATGCTGAGCCATCAGCCCTCTTTATGACTCCGGCTTTCGCCTCTATCGGGCGGAGCTCATCGAACTTTCGCCCATCGTTTCTCTTCTCGTATTTCATTGCGAATCACCTGAAAAATTTGCTGAGCTATCGACCTTCTTCCCGGTCGCTTTCTCAAGATACTCTTTCACTCTCTCGGTAAGCCCGGATATGTGCGATTCGCTCTCTATCTTCCTGATAGCATCGACAGCGATGTTCTCGGACCCAGGCTCGCCATCTACGTGCACAAGCCCGTTCTGCCCGACGACAATCCTGCAGCCGGTCGCGTTCTTTATCATCCCGACCATGCTTCCCTGCTTGCCGATGATCCTGGGCACCTTATTCGTGTTGACCTCGATTATCCTTCCGCCCTGAAGCTTTCGCAGCCCCGGGCCCTTCATCGTGAGGTCGATAAGCTTCTGGCTCGTCACATTCACGATCTTCGCGACCAGATAGTCGCCGATGTCATAGTACCTCGAGAGGTCTGCTCCTCTCGCTATGAACTCAGAGACAGCGTCCTTCGAGTTCATCATCGCCGAATAGGCTGAGTTGAGATCGATCCTCCATCCGGAGTACGACACATCGACAACTTTCCCGATTATCGTGTCTCCGATCTTCGGATTGTATCTGCCGGAAAGCGCGACTATCCTTATCACTTTGCCGTCTATGTTCACTATTCCCAGGCGGGAAGCGACTATCCTGTCCTTCTCCCTGTATGTCCCGGAGCTTGGCAGAAAGTCCATGCCTTCCGCAAGATCCTCTCCAGGAACAACAATCTCTCTTTCCTTCACTAAAATTCTACTCATTTCATTTCACCTTATATGTTGTTTTTTCCTCTGTTATCCTGATTCATTTCTCGACCCTTGTCTCCGAGGAGCCGTGCGTCTCCTTGTTCAATGTGTCGTAGAACTCATCCTGCATCCCCGCAGGTATCTCGATGAGAAAGCGCACCGCGCCGTCGTGGCTCCATTCGTTCCTCGAGACAGTGCCGTATCTCTTGAGGATACCGAACGCGTGCTTCGCGTATCTCTGCGGGATCCTGACCTCGATCCTTTTCGTGTCGAACTTGATAGGCATTATCGGCTTTAGCTTATGCAGGATGTCCTGTATCTGGTCCTCAGCGCTTCGCGTCTCATCTATCCTCGCTTTCGCTTCAGCTATTGCGTTCTCGATCCTGGTCGCAGGTATCGGATGCCCGTTTGTCGGGTCTATCGCGTTTCTGTGTATGAGATCGATGATCTTGCGTCTTTTCTCCTCGCGTAGCGAGTTCCTGTACTCCTCTGTCAGCTGGATGTCTCCCTCGAGGATTATCCTCTTCGCGACAGCAGCAGCATCCTTTGTCCCAAAGACATCCTGAAGCCTCGATTCAGCCGTAAGAAGCCCTTTCTTAGCATCATCGAAGATGTGCTCGCTCTGAAGGACATCCCCGATATCTGATATGCCTCCTTTCCGGAAAAGCATCGCCTTGTCAGGGTCGACGACAACCTCGAATGTCTCGCCGGAGCTCTTCATCCTCGCCACATTGAGCTTCACTTTCTCCCTGTCTGCGCCTATCTGCTTCATCTTACTTCTTCCTGACCTCTTTTACGACCTTCTCGATATCCTTCCTCTCGAACTTGCGGTATCTCTTCTCGTCGGCCTTTATGTATGCCGCATCTATCCGCTCGATATTGAAGTTGTCCCCGAGGACCTTAAGAAGTCCCTTGATCGCGAGCTTCATGCATTCATCTATGCTCATCGATTCCTTGTAATCCTTATGCAGCATCTCCTCTATCTCTGCCTCTCCTTCGCCGATGACAGTCGCCTTGAACTGGAAGAATATCCCTGTCGGGTCTGTCTCGAAGACCTTCGGTCCCGTCGCATCGACGCCTGCGAAAAGAAGCGAGACTCCGAATGGCCGAAGACCGCCGCTCTGCGTGCAGACCTGCTTCAGATTGCAGATGTCTTTCACAATCGTCAGTATGTCGACAGGATTATCGTATGTCACCTGGTGCTGCTGGGCCTTAAGCTGCGCCCGCTCGACGAGGACTCTCGCATCGGAGAGTATCCCTGATGCGGTCGCTGCGATGTGATCATCGACCTGGAATATCTTCTCGACTGATTCTGCCACGACGAGGGAATCGACTATCCTCTTGTCCGTGACAAGAAGCACCCCGTCCTTGCAGGCGAATCCCATCGCTGTCGAGCCCTGCTTGACTGTCTTCTTAGCGTATTCAACCTGAAGGAGCCTTCCGTCTGGGCTGAACATCGTGATTGCCCGGTCATATCCCATGACCTGGTGCGACATAGGTTGTATGTTTTCTCCTGCCATTTTTTACCTCTTAGTGTTCTTAGTTCGCAAGATACTTCGCCTTCGCTTTCTTGAGTATCCCTGAGACTCCAAGCGTCTTTATGATCGCTTCTGTCCCATCGATCCTCTCGACAAGCAAGAGCGAGGCTTTTATCGAATCAACATGATTGTGGTTTATTTTAATTATTCCCTTCTGCGAATCTTCCACCCAGCAGTCCTTAAGGACAACTGCGTGCGCATCCGCAAGTACTTTTTCACCGGCAAAAAGGCTCATTTTGGCCCAGATTTCTGAAAATACAGACTTGAAATCCTTTATTTTCTCTTTTGAGATGATTTCAAATGCCAAATATCTTTTTTTCGCCCTTAAAGTCGGTTTTATTTTCATTTTAGTCTTTTTTCGCCCTAAAATGCCCATTCAATTCCGAGAAAGCAGTATTCTTTTGTTCTCTCCCTTTCTCTCGTTGTATTTTTAGAAGGCAAAAGGATTTATAAAGATATTGATTGCCCGATATTGTCATCTTTTCGTGAGATATAATCGTCTCGCATATTTTATCAGTCCGA
>CAYNNM010000061.1:0-5591 GCA_964398575.1 uncultured Methanosarcinales archaeon | reverse complement strand
CATCTACTGCGAGAACCAGATCGGCAATCAGTATCTCGCCGCGAACATAAGCATCGAGAGAGGGGATGCGATAATACCGACGAGAGAAGGCAATATGAATCCTGCATCGATAGTCTATGTCAAGGATAATAAAACCATCGAGAGAAAATACCCTGATGCGAAAGTGCCGTACTCGATAATACTGATCCCGAATGGTGAGGGATATGCGAACATATGGTCTCAGCCTCAGCTTGCGAACAGCATGTTCACAAGGCTATTCTTCCTTAATGCCGCGGGGACAGAGCACTTTGAGCTCTTCTCATATAATACCGGGATGAGCGGGACAAGAATATACACGTACAAGGTGGATTGGGAAGGAACAAGAGGCCAAAATGGCAGGCAATGATGAATTCACGATCGATCTAAAAAAAATAAAAAACCTGAAGAGCATAAGATACGAATATGTCTTTCTCTTCCTCTTCCTTGTTGTTGGGTTCTACCTTCGGGCATATCATATAGACTATCCTGCGATAGGGTATCACAACATGAAGGAGAACGAATACATCGGTTCTGCGAAATTCATGTTCTATGAAGGGGAAGATTATCTTCACAGGAAGCTCTATAGAATGGGGGCGCAAGACATCCCGTATTTCGAGGAATATCCTCAGATGCCGATAATACAGTGGTCGAGCGTGATTCTCTGGAAGATATTCGGAATGCATCTTTGGCTTGTCCGGCTTCTTATGATCTTGGCATCTGTCGCATCGATATATGTGATGTATCTTCTCATATTCGAGCTATCGAAGAGCAAGTATCTGGCTCTTCTTTCCTCTTTCTTCATGGCAGTATTCCCTCTCGGGATATTTTTCGGGCGCAACATCCAGCCAGAGTCTCCTGCCCTCCTTTTCCTTCTATTGGGTATGCTGTACTATGTAAGATGGCTTGAGTCATTCTCGAGGAAAGACGCATTCTATCTCGGGCTCTATCTTGGGATATCCGGTCTTTTCAAGTACACGTTCCTCATCGGAGCGATACCCCTATTTTTCATCTTCCCATTCTCCAAGCTGAAAGAGAAGGGATTCGCCGGGAAACTGAAAAGCTCCGCGCTTCCTGTGATTGCGGGTGTCTCGCCGATGATAATCTGGTCCCTGATCGCGCCTCTCTTGAACAGGCTCTCGACAATCACTGAGGGGACTTTTGGCAGAATCGATCTCTTCAGAGTGTTTACGGTCGAATACTGGCAGGCGCGCTGGCCATCATTCAACAACTACATCGGGGATAACTACACTTGGTGGTTTTTCTGGACAGCAGTATTTGGGATAATGCTTGTCTCTCTTTCGATGAAGGACAAGAAGATGACATACCTTTCTCTCGCAGGCATCCTTTTTGCCGGAGTCGCGAGATTCTCCGCGCAGGGTTCACCGACTTTTGTCCTCTCATTCTTCGCGATATTCGCAATCATAGTGGCCAATGCTGTGCTGTCCTTGAAGCACAAGAGACGATTCCAGGCATTCGTCCTTTTCTATGCTGCTGCGATAATCCCCTACTCGATGATCCTTTCCGACTACATACCTGGGCATAACTATTACCAGATGCCGTTTCTGCCGCTGATCGCTCTTCTTAGCGCATATGCGATCTATTCTGCGGGGAACTTGCTTAAGCAGGTGACCAAGATAAAATTCATAGAGCTTTTGCCTCTTGTCCTCATCCTATTCACGATACAGGACATATCTGCTCATAAGGATGCTATGTTCAACACGCAGTTCTTCGGTCTCGATATCGGAGGGGAGTATCTGAAGAGCAATATGATGCAAGGTGAGCGGTTCGTGATGTTCGGCCATTCGCAGTCTGTCGCAGTCTGTGTATACGCCGAGAGGCTCTGCGCAGGTGTTGGAAGTGCAGATGATCTGACAGAATTCGAGACAAAGAGGGGTACCCGCTGGATATTCATAGATAATGGAGCAGGGATGGCTCTTCTTCAGGGAAACCCAGAGCTGATGAGATATATCGAGAGCAACTATGATCTCTCTGCCATCGGGCTTCTTAGGACAGGGCAGGGATTCTCGCTTCACACTATAATACTGAGGAAAGGCGGAAGCTTCTCATTTAGCAACATATCCGAGCACCCAGTAGTCAAGAGCCAAAAGGTCATCGCGCAGAAGAATTATGAGCTCACGAAAGGGAATATCGAGTATTATCTGATCGGGTAGATTTCTATTTCCATAATCTTTATAAATAGCCCAAAAATCCGTTTCATACAGCATTTTTTCGGGGAGGTAGCTACAGCCTGGGAGAGCACACGGCTGAAGAATGATGTTTTTCAGTTACCGTGGTGTCGAGGGTTCAAATCCCTCCCTCCTCATTTTCTTTCAGAAAAAATTCAGAGAACTACTGTATCTCTTCCTCTTCTATCTCAGGGCCTTCGAGCTCCTCGTCATTGTAGTCTGCCTCAGGATCGGCAGGCTTCACCTCTTCTCTCGCCCCTTTCTCGACGATCTCAAGAGTGCCGAACTTTCCTGTCGATAGCTGAAGCTCATCCTTCCAGTCAGAGACATAGCCGTTCTTTATGTGTATCTTGTCTCCTTCGTGGACCATATCTATCTGCTCGTTCCAGAGCGTGAGCTTCATCGAGCCAGACTCATCCTTCACGATGGCATTGGCCACCCTTCCGCCTGAGCCAAACTTCGAGAATTCGCGGGCATCGGATATCTCGACAACCTCGACGATTATATCCACTTTCCCCTGCTTTGCCTTAAGATCGCTTATCGCCATGGATAGCAGAAAAAGCCAGGGTTTAAAAGCCTTTTGGAGCACGGAGGGAGGCGGCCGAAAAGCAGCTTTCCGGCCGCCGTGATAAAGAAAGAAAAGAGCTATTCATCCCATAGCTCATCTATGTCATCGGTCTCATAGCCGAAGTACGCATCTGTATATTTCTTCTTGTCTTCCTCGCTCATCGTCTCACCGCCTTTTGCTTTTGGCCTTGGAAGGCCATAGAATATATCTAGAAAAGTTTATATAAATCAATTGTCAACATAGGATTAAGAATTCAAATCCACAACGCTTTTAAAGCATCTTGAAGAAGGTTCATCATGACTCACTACTACGCAATGCCTCTGTTTCTCGGGATAGATTCAGCGTTCGAGGTTCTTGAAGGGTTGATAGCCCTCTTCATAGGCATCTATGCGCATAAGATCTATGGCCTGACGAAGCAAAGGAGATATCTCTTCCTAAGTACAGCATTCTACCTTCTGACAGCATCTTTCTTCACGGCAGCGCTCACCAATTACTTCAGCTACGAGGAATGGGTCTCTGCAGTGAGTCCGTGGGTCAAGCTGACAGCGATATCGACGATATATCGGTGGGGATTCATCGCGCATGTCGCGCTATTCACAAGCGGAATCGTGACCCTTGCGATATTGGCCTTCGACCTTAAGGAGAGAAGGACTATGGGCCTTTTCTACCTCCTTGCCCTCGCCGCGATAATAATGAGTCTGAACATATACCTCATGGCTCATTTTGTCAGCATACTCCTGCTCGCATTCATAGTCCCTCATTTCTACAGGAACTATGCCAAGAAAAAATCGATCAACACACATATCGTTTTCCTAGCTTTCGCGCTGCTTTTCTTCGCGCACGCGTTCTTCCTCCTAGTCTATCTCAATCCGGCATTCTACTTCGTATCGCACATAACTCAGCTCGCGAGCTTCGCTCTCCTCCTGGTCGGGCTTGTGAGGACATTCCGCAAATGAGATAAAAATGGCAGAGAAAAGGGACAAGCTTACGATCATACACGATATCTTAAAGGCAGTCTCTGATCGCAAGGGGAAGATAAAGCCGACGCACCTTCTCTATAAATCGAATCTCTCGTATCAGAGGATGCAGACATACATAGATGAGCTCGAGCGCAGAGGGATGCTCATCGAGGAGAAGAACGAGTCGAGCAAGATGTATCTTCTGACAGACAAGGGCTATAAGTTCCTCGAGGAATACCACAGGATGCGGGAATTCACTGAATCTTTCGGACTCTGATCAGATCTTCGAGAATTCTTTTTTTCCATCTATCAGCGCGCGAAGGACAGATGAAAGCTCATCTATCTTCACTCTTCTCTGCTCTGTCGAGTCGCGGTCCCGGAGCGTGACTGCGCCATCTTTCAGAGTATCGAAATCTATCGTCACGCAGTATGGGCAGCCGACCTCATCCATTCTCGCGTATCTTTTCCCGACAGAGCCTGCCGCATCATAGAATGCGTCGAAATCGTTCCGAAGCGCATCGTATATCTCCTTCGCTTTCCCTGTGAGCTCTTCCTTGTTCGAAAGAAGCGGGAAAACCGAGACCTCGACCGGAGCGATCCTTGGCGGAAGCGAGAGCCAGACTCTCTCTCCGTCGATGCGAAGGGCATTCTCTATCGCTGTGAGAAACGTCCTGTCTGTGCCGATGGATATCTCATAGATGTGCGGAAGAACTTTCTTCCCATCATCATAGGTGTAGCGCAAGTCCTTCTTGCTTCCATCCATATGGCCCTTCAAGTCATAATCTGTCCTGTAATTATTGGCGATGAGCTCTATCCACCCAAGCGACGTCCGCACCTCGAAATCGAATGCCTCTTTCGCGTAGAATGCGCGCTCGTCGGAGTCAAGCTCGCGGAACCTCATATCCTCTTTCCTGAATCCATATATCTCATAGAGCTCCTGGGTCCTTGCGAGATAATACCCGATCAGCTTTCCTGAGACGATCTTCTTATGCACAAGATCCTTGACCTTCATCGGCCTTGGCTCCTTCTCATTGTGCCTCTGGACCATCACTTCGTAATTCTCGACATCGGAATAATTATCGCACTCATCTATCCTTTCCGGATCGAAGAAGACCTCTGTCTCCATCTGGGTGAATTCTACTGTGCGAAGTAAGGTCTGCCTCGGTGAGATCTCATTCCGGTAGACTTTTCCGTACTGCGATATTCCCTTCGGAAGCTTGACCCTCATTGTCTTTAGCATCCTTGCGAAATCCATGAAGATTGACTGGCAGGATTCCGGGCGAAGATACGCCTGCTTGTCCTTCGAGACCCCGACTTTCGCCTCGACCATCAGGCTCGCCTTCTCGACATCGGAGAGCTGCCCTTTGCAGTTCGGGCAGGCAAGCTTGTGCTCGCGTAATGCCTTTGTCAATTCCTCGTTCGACATCGCCTCCTTGAAATTGCCATCCTTCACTTTCTCCTCGAGAAGCTTGTCCGCACGGTATATCGATTTGCATTTTCCGCATTTTGTGACAGGGTCCTTGAAGTTCTTCAGATGTCCTGATGAGCCGAATACATCCTCTGGCATCAGGATGGCTCCGTCGATCTCGAGAAAATCCTCTTTCTTGACAAGCTCCTTTCTCCAGAGCTCGACGATCTTTCTTTTTATGGCAGCGCCATATGGACCGAAATCATAGAATCCGCCAGGGTAGCTATATATCTCTGATGCAGGATAGAATAGGCTTCGCCTCTGCGCGAGATTGACAACATCCTCGTATGTTCCCTTTTTCATTCCCATCCTGATTGAGTACCCATTTATAACTTTTATCAGATATTGTCAACTAAACGTGAGTTTTATATATAAGTTCTTATATTATACCT
>CAYNNM010000060.1:0-5595 GCA_964398575.1 uncultured Methanosarcinales archaeon | reverse complement strand
GTTTCACCCATAATATGTGCCTGAGGTGCTAAAATGGAACTTGCAATCGAGCCGGAAAAATATGCGTCGGCCGGGATTCCCACATAAGGGCCTTACGCCCTTATCAACCCCGAAGCGCATTCTCGCTGATGCTCGAATGCACTGTGCAAGAAATCCGAAAAATATGCGTCGGCCGGGATTCGAACCCGGATAAACGGCTCACCTCTTCCTAAAAAGGATTGGAAGGCCATTGTTTGCTAATCCTGTCCTTGGCCAGGATTCATAGCCATTAGACCACCGACGCAAAAACTGATTCAATCCAGAATTTACGAATACTTTATAAAACTAACGTTTATAAAATGCCCTCGTAAGAGGGACAAATCCGTTTTTCTTATAAAAAATGAACTTTTTGGTGTGTTTTTTGTTTTGGGGAGAGACTTCATCGAAAAATCTCTCGATTTCTTCTTTTCTATAGATGTATATGTTCTTGTTGCTCAAAGAAGGTTTAAAACCTAATCTTTTCAATGAGACAAACAATTGATTTATGTATTTCGTATCTCTACTCGTTATCTCTAGAGCTGCGGATGTTTCGTGATGGCGATGAAATGAGCCATCCGTATCGAAAACACCTCTCAAATATGCCTTAAGCAAAGAATCATCTGAAAGAATTTGAGAAGGGACATTAAGTTGATTCATTTTTCTCCCTATGGGAACGCCATATGTTTTCGATAGAAAATCGACTAATTTCCTTGAATAGACAAAGCACTTCAATTGATTGTATTTTGGTTGAATATATATTTTTGGATCTAAGCCGAAAAGAGTTTTGAAAAGAAAGAACACTCTAGAAGAATAGTCTGAATCCCTGTCCTTATCGAGAGAAATTGAAACCTCATAAGTCAAGTAATTCATATGTCCGTCGCCTGCCAACACTCCCAGGAATTCCGCCAGAAGAGAATCGAGGATAGGAAGTCTGATATCTTCGAGTTTGTTTTTTATCTCGATCGAATTTATTTTTTCATTGGGAACTATCTGTGCCAACGCGCACAATCGCAAATAGGTTGAGAATGGGATTTTCGAATGTTCGTTTAGATAGAAATAGAACATACTTTTGCTAATGTCGAGGAAATCGAATATCTCTTTCCAAGTGAAACTGCTTTTTTCCTTTATGTTTTTCAGGAAAACGGTTTGGTCCCCTTTGGGAAAACAGACGTATTTCATAAATAGTCATAACCATTAGACTTTTCTTTATGAAGCTTTTCACTTACCGCCATTCAGCTGTATCTCGAGCCTCTGCAGGAATTCAGGGAAATCCTTCTCCGCGACATTCGAGCCGCAGGCGTGCTCATGCCCTCCGCCATAGCCGTCGAGGCCTGCGAAAGCATTCTCAAGAAGAGGCGGAAGATCATATTTCGCGCTCCGGAGCGAGCACTTGTAGCGGCCGCCTTTGTTCCGCGCGATGATTATTACCTTGTCAGGGCACTCGTGCAGAAGCTCATTCGCGAGATCCCCTGTGAAGCTCATCGTATCTTCCTTGTAGGTGAATAGAAGTATGCTGTTCTGCGAGCAGTTCTTCATCGCGGATCTCTTCAGCTTCTCGTATTCCTTGTTGACCTGCTCGTATCTTTTCAGGATGAAGCGTCCCTGCGCGCTCTCGCCTTTGAGTATCTCATCAGGGGAACCGATCCTTGTCAGGATCTTCACGCACTTCGTGTAGTCGGCGCTCTTTCCCTTGAGCGCGAATGAGAACACACGGATGAGCTTGCCAAGATTCGTCCCATAGAGTATCTTGTTAGGGTGCGTAAGATCATCCTCTGTGACAAGCTCAGGGTGCTCTTTCGCGAACGCAGCCATATATTTCGGGATGAAGTAGTCGCCGATGGCCCCGATCGCGGCTATCCAGAGGTCCTGCTCCACTACATTGTAGCAGAGGAATGTCGCCGGATGATTGTCATTCCCATTTATCCTCGGATTGAAGTAGAGGACATTCTTTCTTTCGAGCGGCTGGTGATGATCTATCCAGATGACAGGAACGCCGACAGAATCTATGAACTCCTGATCCACCATCGCGATGTCTGTTATGAAGACCTTGTCAGCCCCATAATCCTTGACCTTCCCGGCCAGATCTTTCGTTATCCTGGGGTCGGTCTTGACAACCATGCCTTTTCCCCGCTTCACGAGACGGTATAGCAGAAGGAACGAGCAGAGCCCGTCAGGATCATCGTGATAGAAGAAAAACGGCCTTTCTGACGAGAGAAGCTCTTCCCTGATTTTCGCGTAATCCTGTTTTGAAAGCATGTTTTTTCTGGAAAATGGTTGTTTATAAAAGTATAGAGTATTAATTCACCACTAAAGAATGGCTACAAAATAGAAAAATTTATAAAGCGATATGCTGTAGCGCAAGAATAAGCGCTGTTTAGCTGAATCTCTGCAAAATGACAATCAGTTTTGGGAACCTGCGGGACTGCAAGAAAAAGATGGGAGATGCGAGAAAGGAGCTTTGCAGCCGAAGGGATTTTCTGAAGAAAGCGCTGGTTATCGGAGGAAGCATAGCTATCGGGTCATATGGAGTCATCTATCCTGGAAAGACAGTGATTCCGCCATCTGAATTCCGCAACCTGGAAGCGATAATGAATGATCCTGGATTGTTCCGCGAGGTCCTGATTGGATTCGAGGAGAGGATAGTCCCTGAGGAGAAGGAGATGGACATCCACTATCTTCAGATCTACACAGGTGTTGGAGGAGAGGCGAAAAGAAAGGAGTTCCTCGAGAAAGGATTCCGCGCAGAGCTTGAGAGCACAGAGAATGGATGGGACATAGTCTATGTCCGGACATTCGACGATGAGATAAGCAAATGGCTGAGGAAGAACATACTTTCCGAATACGGACAGTCATTCGAGAAGATACGAAAAGAGAATGTAAGATCATACAGCCGCGAGCAGCTCGAGGAGCTTGTCACGGTATATTCCTTGAAGGCCGGGCAGAGGCCTGAGCTTATGCTTGGGCTTGCGATGGCTGAGAGCAGCTTCAATCCCTACTCCATCGGCATAAGGCACAGGGAAGAGGAGATAGATGATGGGAATGGGAACACGAGAAAGGTCCTTGTCAAGGCGCGAGACGAGGATGGCGCGCCGGAAAGAGTCACAGCAGCAGGGCTTTTTCAGATAAACATAAAGGCGCATACCCACGACTGCTACGGGAACAGGCTGACCTGGGACTCTCTGCTCGATGATCCTGAGCTTAATGTACGAAAAGGCATAGACATATTCAGGAGGTATCTCGAAGCGGTCGGAGGCGATGAGGATCTTGCTATAGCCGCATACAATGGAGGCCTCGGAGCCATAAGGAAAGATGGGACAATAAAGTTTCTCGAGACAAGGAAGCATATCAAGAAGACAAGGACGTATGAGAGGTTCTTCAAGGTGAAGGATATCCCAAGAAATATGCTTCACAAATACAAGCACAGCATACCTGACAGATACCTTCTTGTCGAATAGTCCGCAATCTTTATAATTTTCTGCTCATTTCGCATCGCATGAACATCGAGTGCATCCGCTGCAAGGGGAGGAATATGTGCCACAGACCATACTGCCCTCTCGCCATCAAGATGAATGCAGAGAGAAAGGTGAATCTCGATGCGAAAGAGGATTTCTTCGGCAAAGCGCCGAATGTATTCATAGGGAAGTACGGATACCCGGATATCAATGTCGGGATACTCTCTACAGAGCACTACGAGCACAACGACGATGTCGGATTCTGGAAGGAGCAGGGATTTCGGATAGATGAGATAATCGGCCTTCGGACACAGCTTGTCAATTCGCAGTTCAAGGCGAATGCGCGGAAGTTCGACGATAGGTTCAGCGAGATATCGAAGGAGATCTCTCTTGCAGAGAGGCCTGCTGATATCGAGATAAACCTTGCGAAGAAGCCTCATTTCTCCCTGACATACGCGCAGGATGTCGCGCCATTTGGCCCCTCTGTCCCGATAAAGAAAGCACAATTGACAGAGAATCCGAAGATACCGAAGAAAGTCGAGGCCATCGTCGATGATGAGTTGAAAGCCACAGAGGCGCTTGAGATACTGCACGGCAAGGGAATCGATGAGCATTATCTCACAAGGATCTTCTCGATGGGGAATCTCGGGCTTAAGAAGGATAAGAGGCTTGTCCCGACAAGATGGAGTATCACTGCCGTAGACGATAATCTCGGAAAGTTCGCGATCGAGAGGATCAGGGATTTCGAGGAGCACGACTACGCTGCCTTCTTCGGAAGCTATTTCGGGAACTACTATCTTGTGCTTCTCTTCCCAGACATATTCTCGTATGAACTGTTCGAGACATACGCGCCGAGGAATGCTCCTGCGTCGGATTCGATGACTGATTATGAGGATTTCCGTGGGAGAAAGGAGTATGCGGATGAGACAGCAGGAGGGTATTACGCTGCGAGGCTCGCTGTGCTTGAGTATCTGGAAGAGAGGAAGAGAAAAGCGAGTGTTCTTTGCTTGCGATTCATAACCGAGGAATACGCTGCTCCGCTCGGAGTGTGGGTCGTAAGGGAGGCGACGCGGAACGCGATGAAGGAGAGACCGATGATGTTTCGCGACAAGAGAGAGATGCTCGATTATGCGAGAAGATCCGTCAGAGAGAGATTCGGCTATGATCTCGATATCGTATTCCAAAAATCGAAGCTCCTCAAGGATAAGGCGCAGCCAAGGCTCAATGTTTTCTTCTGAAGTTAAGTTTTTAAATCGGAGAATTCGTATCTTCGAGTGATGGAGCCATATGTTATCGGCGTATTCGCGCTGATGATAGCTGCGCTTGTCTTCTTCATGACCCGGATACCTTATCTCCATATCAGGATAATGGAGCACGAATTTGTCATCGAGACATACGCTGTCGCTGTGCTTATAGGCCCGATTCTCCTTCTCGCCATAGGACTTCTTCCGCCATCAGGAATATATGAGAGCCTTCGCGGCTCGGGCGATTCGAGCCCTCTTGGGATACTTTCGCTTTTCCTCTCGATGGTATTCATCAGCACATATCTCGACAGGGTCGGATTCATGGAGTACTGCGCGAAGACAGCCCTTAAGAGCGCGAAGAGAAGCGGCAGGAGGCTTTTCTTCTACCTGTATGGGCTAGTCGCCATCCTCACAATATTCACGTCGAACGACATTCTGATCCTCACGATGACTCCGTTCGTATATTATTTCGCGAAGCACGCGAGAGTGGATCCTCTCCCCTATCTTCTCGCGGAATTCTTCGCAGCCAATTCGTGGAGTATGATGCTTCAGGTGGGCAACCCGACAAACATCCTCATCACTGCCACGCACGGAATAAGGTTCTTCGAATATCTCACTTGGATGTTCTTCCCATCGCTTATCGGCGGGCTTGCGAATGCCGCGATAATATATCTCATATTCAGGAAAAGGATCGATGTCAAGGTAGAAGCGGAGGAAGGCATCGATCCTGAGGAAGCGATAAAGGATGGGATTGGAATGAGAATCGGGCTCTTCATCCTCGCTGCTTCGCTCATCTCTCTTTCGGTATCGCCATATCTTGGAATCGATATGTGGGTAGTTTCGATGTCATACGCAGCCATTCTTCTCGTGATGATCCTATT
>CAYNNM010000059.1:0-5640 GCA_964398575.1 uncultured Methanosarcinales archaeon | reverse complement strand
TCGGACTGATAAAATATGCGAGACGATTATATCTCACGAAAAGATGACAATATCTGTTTTACTCCTCCGATGGAGCTTGAGCTTATCAGGAAAAAAGAAGAGGCGAAAGGCACAGTCTCTTTTCTTTTCAGGGGGAAAGTGAGCTATAGGGCGGGGCAGTTTCTAATACTGAAAGCTGGCGGCGATGAGCGCAAGTTCTCTTTCTCAAGCAGCCCGACAGAAGAGAGCATAATGGTCACGACAAGGTTGACTGGCTCGAAATTCAAGGAGGAGCTGAACAAGCTTCCCGAAGGTACGAAACTGAAAGCGAGCGGGCCATTCGGGATGCTGACGATGAGGGATGAGAAGGAAGGAGAGGTAAGAAAGGAGTATGTCTTTATCGCGGGAGGGATCGGCTCGACACCTCTTCGAAGCATGGCGAAGGATGCCACTGACCGCAAGCTGAAGAACAGGATCACATTATTCTATTTCGATAAAACACGGAAAGATATGGCTTTCCTCCACGACTTCGAGGTGATGGCTGCGAAGAACAGGAATTTCAAGTTCGTTCCCGTGATGACAAAGGAGAAGTGGAAGGGCGAGACAGGGTATCTGCGCGAGGATCTCCTGAAAAGATATCTCGCTGAGCTTTCCGGGAAACTATTCTACATAAGCGGAGCCCCATCGCATGTCTCCGCGATGGCCTCGACGCTGATGAAACTGAAGGTGCCTGCGAGCAACATCATCACAGAGGAGTTTATGGGGTATAAGTGATGGCTCTTCCGAACTACAGAGACGGCAGCATAGTCAATCTGATGAGCTCGATATTCCTCGCGCTTGGGAGCAGAAGAAGGAAATACGGGCCGCTTATCGTAATAGATATTAAATAATCAGATGTGCTTAGCAGCGATTTTCAGATTTGAATTCTCTCCACAATTCTCGTTGCTTGCAAAAGAAGAATTTATTCTCTTGCTCTGAGCGTATGAGAGATTCGAGATAGCCACCAATTCTTTCAGGGTAAGAGGATAGCTTATTTTCTTTATCTTGTGATTCTCTTCTACATATTTTGTTTTTATGAGTTGGGCTCGCTCAAGTCTGGCAAGAACTGTCCTCACCTTGCCTCCTTCCCAACTCAATCTCTTGGATAGTTCATAAGTAGAAAGACCCGGGTGTTTATCGATGTATCTGTAAAGAACATCTTCGCTCATTTCTCCTTTTTCTTTTTGTGATGGCATTTGCTCACATCGTCGGGTTGCCCGACCATACCATATAGTATGGTATAGCTCATTTATATACTTTTTGGTAATAGAACATATGTTCTATCTAAAAATAAAGAAAATAACATATGTTAAAAATAGAAATATTTATAAATTTGGGAGTTTTAACTTGAAAAAAGGTGAGAAAATAGAGGAAAAAGAGTTGAATAAGTGTTTAGAAGGAACTTCCATATTCGACCGATATGTTCTTTTAGCTGTCGATGATGCCTGCAATCACTCCTTATCTGCGCATCAGCCAATCCAACTTATTCTTAAGAAAATTCATCCGACATTCAAGAATCTTAAGAAAAACAAAAAAATGGCGGAAAAATGCATCAAAGTTCTCATTAACAAAGGGCTTGTAGAGAAGAAGTCGACAAGCGAGCCAAGTTATTTTCTGACAAAACTTGGTTGGATCGTTGCCGACGAACTGAAGAAACAACTACAATAGATAGACAATCACAGGCACAAGAAGGCACCCCATCGCGCTTGTTCTCTCGACCTTCATTATGTTCGGGATCAGCCCTATCGCTGTCGCGATTCCGAGGATAAGAAGGCCGGATAATCCTGAGAAGAGAAGAACAAGGGAAAATATGAGGAGAATGACTGCGAACGAGATATACTGATAATTCATATCGCTTATCCTCTCGGCGAATATCGCCGCGAGCTCCATCGTGATGAAGATAGCTATCGAGCTTGCGATGAGAGCGACAATGACGAAGAGGATGAAATGATCGATCGTGAATTCCGGGAGCATCTTCTGGACAGCGATTATGCTTCCGTTTCTCGCCTTATCTATCGTATAGAGCGTGACAAGGGAGAACATCATCGACACCGTGTTTATGCCTCCGAGCATGATGAGATATCCTTTCTGCGAGATGTCCCTGAAGAACTGCCTTGAGATTATCGCTGCGTGAGCAGGCCCGATGGCAGGGAAGATAGATACAAACATTGATGCGAGAGTCCCCGCGATAATTGGCTTTGCCATCTCTTCTTTTCTGACTGCCTCGGATACCTTATGCTGAATCGGAATCCTTACTTTGTCTTTCATCGAATAGATGAGGGTGCTGATTCCGAATATCCCAGATAGCATCGGCAGAAGCGGTTCTTTGAAGTTCGAGGAGAGCGCGATGAGCCCAAGGACTCCTGAGAGAAGGAAGACAAACGCTGACCAGAATATCCTGTTCTTGTCTTTCTGCCGGAGTATGAGAAGAAGCGAGACAGCGATCAGGATGTATGCGAGGAAAGGCTGCAGGAATCTATAGAGAGGCGCTGTGATGAAGAGGAAGAGAGGCATTAGAAGAATAGAGAAGAGAAACGAGAATGTCCCTCCGATGATGGTGAGCTTGATTGCGAGCAAGGATTTTCCCTGCATAAGGAGCTGATGCCCGGGCAATACGCCAAGCGCAGTGTCGTCATTCGCTGCCCCGAGGAATATCGACGGCAAAAAATCAGTGAATGTGTGCACTATGCTCATCGAGATGATGATTGCCGCGACTGCGATAAGGGAGAATTTCGCAAGAAGCAATGGAATAATCGAGAGGATTATCACAGCGACGAGATTTATGTGGAGGCCAGGCGTGATGCCTGTGATGATTCCAAGGATGCAGCCGAGAAGGATGGCGATTATGAGCTCGAGGAACATTTTAGAGAATCATCAGCACCGCGCCAACCGCTATCAACGCCGCACCTATCCCTTTGTACAGCGTGAGTTTCTCGCCGAGGAATAGTATCGCGAATATCAGGACAAAGACAACGCTCAGTCGGTCTATCGATGCGACTCTCGATGCATCGCCCATCTTGAGCGCGAGGAAATAGAAGAGCCAGGAGAGCGCGCCTGAGATGCCTGCGAGCACTATCCAGAAGATCGCCTTCGCGTCGATATTCGAGAAATTGAACTTTCTCATCACGGCGAGGACAAGCACAAGGAAGAGGAACATGACGCCTGCGCGAATCATCGTCGCTGTCGAGGAATCTATCTTCTGTATTCCGATCTTGCCGAATATAGCGACAAGGGCCGCGAATACCGCTGAGAGCAACGCGAAGATCATCCATTCCATCCTGTGATTTCTTTTTTTCGTATTTTTAATTCTTGGCATTTTTATCAAGACTTCCTGTCAAGGCAACGACGATGCTGACGGCAGACGGCCAATTGCTTCGCAATTGTCCTGCTCGCCACTCCGTAGGAGCCATCCCTCGACTCGCCTGCGTCAGCGTCGTTGCTCGCTTAATTATTTCGCGAAAGTGTAAGGCACTTTCGCCTTGCTTCCGGGCGGGAGGAGCGAACGAAGTGAGCGACGGGGGTGGCGGCGGGATAATAACATCGCAAAATGCGAAGCATTTTGCCTCCTATATTTTCCTTATTCTCTCCGCGACCAATTCCCTTCTTCCTTTATAATCCTTCGCAGTGCCAATGACCTCTATCGAATCGTCGATCTCGGCATTGAAATCATCGAAGACGACTATCCTTGTCCTTGCGTATGGCGATAGCTCGATGACCTTGGAGGAATCATACTCAGTGATTGATGTGACCTTTCCTTTGATGCTGACCCTGCTGCCCTCTTCCGCGGAATAGACATCATCGCCGTACTCCAACGAACTGGCGACGAAGTAGAGTGCGAGAAGACCAAGGAGCGCGATAGTGAGGGATATCTTCATGAGAGTGTTGTCGTGCATATCCTGACTTAAAAGAATGGGTTTAAAAAATTAACCGAAAAAGAAATTCCGATATCTGCCGTATGCTCCATCTATCTTTTGCTTGAGCTCTTCTTTGTCTTTTGGTTTTATCTTCTGGAACTCATCGAAGACTACTGTGACAAGAGACGCTGCACCCATATGCTCTCCGCAGGAAGCGTATTCCGGACGCTCCTCTAACGCCTTAAGGAGATGAGGCGAGTTATTTTCCAGGTGCTCCCTCATCGCGCTGACCCTCGCCTCGTATTTTTCAGCCATCCATTCTTGTCTTTCGGAAAGGTAGGCCAGAGGATCCGCGCCATTATTCAGAGTTGTCCTGACTCTATAGAATGAGTCCTTCAGATGCTCGCAGATCTGCTGAAGATATCCGTTGCATACTAGATTGCAAGGTTCCTCTTCCACATCTATGACTGTCTTTCTTTTCGCCATCAACCCATCTTCCTCAATAAGTCTTCTAACAGATGTGAAAGAACATTCGCTTCCTTGATGAAATGCGCCCTCTGAAGCTTCTTCAGTTTCTTCGCTCTCTTCTCTTCGAATTCTTCATCGATTATTTTCTTCTTCTTAAGATACACATCTTCAGGCATCTCGCTCTCTATGGCCAAGAGTGCGCTCATCCGTCCATCATATTCTTTCGTGATGTCTCTTAGTACTTCGTCCCTCTGGTTCATATGGGATTCCTTCAGTTCAGAGAATTTTTTCTCTGTCCTCGTAAGAAGCGCTCGCGGGATTTTCTTCTCCGATAATTCAGCTATGTTTCTCGCCAATTTCGCAGCCCCAAGATAAAGTGAAGACTCTCCTCTCGGATTCTTCTTGAGTGAAAGCTCGAAATCCTTTGTACCAGTCTCATCACCTATCATCGTCAGGAGCAGATCTATGCTTCCGTTGTCTTTATGCGAAAGATAATCTTCACTGAAATTTCTCATGACGCATATAGAATACTCATCCGATCTGTCTGTCGGAACTATTGTCTTTCGGCACGTGCTTATCGCAGAATATATCAGGGAGAACAAGGCTTTATTATCGAAAGAATCGACAACTTCGCTTATAGATTTATACTGCTCCATAAAACCCCCCAGCTTTCCGGCTCTTCGAATATATATAAATTTTTCTATTGAAAAGTAGTATAAAAATATGGTATTTAAAGGAGAAATGAAAATCAGGATAACCGCTCAAGACAGCATCCTCTCAGCCACTTCCCTCGCAGCACCCAGATTCTTCGGATAGCAGGCGATATTCATCCTGATGTGGAAGCATTTCCCAGAATCAGTGATGAGATGCTCGCCGGAGAGGAGACGCTCCTTATCGAGCCGTATGAAGAAATTGAACTCTGAATCGCAGCGGCTCTCGAACTGGCGTAGAAGCATCGCTTTCTGCTCATCCGAGAGATGCGACATAAGGGATTTAAGAAATGCATTCGTGTGCTTCTCTTTCGACAGAGTGACTTCGATTATCTTTATTACTCTTTCATCGAAGCCGGATGCTGATGTGACCTTCAGCCCCACTTTCTCCTTCTCGATATCGAATGGGATGAGTCTTATGAGTGCATCTTTCACAGGATCGATGTCCTCGCCATCGGACTCCTTGACAAAGACCGAGAGGTGCACGGTATTGAGTAAGCGCATATCCGTTGCGCTACTTCGATGTTTATAAATCTTAAGGGCTCGATTGCAAGTTCCATTTTAGCACCTCAGGCACATATTATGGGTGA
>CAYNNM010000058.1:0-5653 GCA_964398575.1 uncultured Methanosarcinales archaeon | reverse complement strand
GCAGCATAAAGACGCCCTTCTTCGCCTTGAACCCGAGCGCGTGCGCGCGGTCAAGCCTTGTCGGCGCATCTATGCGGAGAACCGATGGCTCTTTTCTCCAACCAATCATCTTCTCCTTGAGATCGAACTTCCCTTCTTTCCATGCCTTCTCCAGATATTTGTATAGTCCCATTGTTTCACCTATCAGCTCGAGATAATGCAAGAATTCCCTAAAATGCCTTTGCCAGCCAAAACGGATTCCTATGGCTGAAATACCGCAATTTAGAGATTCAGGAGAGCCATTCTCATTTTTCAGGCGGATTTCCGCCGAAAAAAGCTCATTTATCCCACATTTCTCGTTAATATGCCGAAATTCACTTGGTTTATAAAGGTTTTGATGGGGAAAGTTATATATATTTAAATGTTTTAAAATAGCCAGGGGTGCTATTTGGACAGGGAATTTCTTATCGGAATAGAGCTGTCG
The DNA here is from genome assembly GCA_964398575.1 of uncultured Methanosarcinales archaeon. Lineage (GTDB taxonomy): Archaea > Nanobdellota > Nanobdellia > Woesearchaeales > CAIVOO01 > CAYNNM01. Next base: position 5,190 of record CAYNNM010000058.1, on the reverse strand, counting down.
GAAGGCGAGATAAAGGGAGGCCTTGTCGACTTGAACGGCAAGATCGTGAAGAAGATAACTGTCCCCTGCGACCCGAAGAAAGGGAAGAAGAAAGTCATCGACAGCATAATCTTCGCGGCGAACAAGCTGCGCAAGGAATCCATCCTCGGTGTCGGGATAGCTGTCCCGGGATTCGTCGATTCCAAGAAAGGGGTCGTGCTCGAGTCAGACATCCCCGGATTCAACAATCTCGCGCTCAAGCAGGCGCTTTTCGATTCGCTCCATCTTCCGATATTCCTCGAGAATCTCGCGAACTGCCTTGCCATAGCCGAGCACAGGATAACATTCTCGCGGAAGATAAGGCATATGGTTAATGTCGACATAGGCGAGAGCGTATCCTTGGGGATGATAATAAGTGGCAAGCTCTACCGGGGCGCCGGAAACATCGTCGGAAGGATGAGCCATAGCGGCATCGCTGAGAGAGGGGCAAGATGCGAATGCGGAAATATCGGCTGCCTGGATCTATTCTCATCAGAGAGAGCGATCATCGCAGCATACAGGAAGCTCTCGCGTAAATCAAAATCGATAGAGGAGCTCGGAGAGCTCGCGAAGAAAGATAAGCGGGCGAGGAAAGTCCTCCTGGATGCGGCGAAATCTCTTGGTGTCGGACTCGCAAATATCGTCAATATGCTCGATCCTGAGGTAGTGGTCCTCTCGGGGAATGCTCCGAAGATAGAGACATTCCTTGCCGCTGCGAAGACTGAGATGGAGAGAAGGATCCACGATTCTGCGGCAAGACGGCTCACCCTTGTCACAAGCGACCTTGAGGACGCAGGGATACTTGGAGCGAGCTCGATCGTGATGAGCGGCGAGATGGATTAGACTATCCCGCTCTCGTGGCCTTTCTTCCGGATCCTTATCACTCTGTCGACAAAGCCCTCTATCTTCTGCTCGTGGCTGACGAGGATGACCTGGCGCATCCCAAGCTCATCTAGCACATCGCGCACGCGGTCGAGCTGCTCATCCGAGAATCCGTCTGTCGGCTCATCGAGGATTATCAAGTCCCGGGTCTTTATCGTCGAGACGATGTCGTTTATCACCCTGTTCAACGCGAGCCGATAAGCGAGCGCGACAGCTGTCTTCTCCCCTCCGGAGAGGTTCTCGACATCGTTCTCATAGCCGTTCTGGATGGCGATAGGCGAGAATTCCGAATCGAGGCGGCAGTTGATTAGCTCATCCTCGACAAGGAGCGAGAACCATTTGGCGAAGAGCTCTCCGAACTTGCGGTGGATGCTTGCCATGACATGCCTCTCCATCGAGGCGATAAGCCCTGCGAAATGCATATCGAGATACGCGTGGAGTGCATTTAGCCTCTCGAGATTCTTCGCGAGGCGCTCCTTCTCGAGCATCTCGCGGGAAAGAAGTATCTTCGATCCCTCGAGCATCTCGAGCTCCTTGCCAAGCGACGCTGCCTCGACCTCAAGCGCCTTCTCCTCGGAAAGCAGGATGTCGCAGGACCTCTTCGCCGCGAGAAACTCTGCTTCGACATCCTTTCTCGAATCGATGAGGGCGAGGAGCTCGGATATCTCGGAATCAAGGCGCTCTGATTCTGATGAAATCTCGATTATCTTCCTCTCACTCTCGCTTTTCTGCTCCTTGAGCCTGATGATGATGGAAAGTATCTTCTCCTTCTCCTTAAGGAGCAGGCGCTCCTCCTGGATCCTCTTCAAGGCCTGCTTTCTTTCTGCGAGGAAACCTTCGAGAGCGATGATGGCTTCGTCAGATATCGATAGGAACTCCCGCTCGTGCTTCGCTTTCTCGGAGAGCAGGGCCGCGATCTCAGTCTCAAGCTGCATTGCTTCCTTCCTCTCCTTGCGAAGATTCTCTATCCGGACATCGAGAGCGCGCACCTCCTTCTCCGCGGACTCGATCTCCTTGAGCTCCTTTCTGAGCGAATCGAGGACCGCCTCTTTCGATTCCTTGTCTGAACTGAGGCTTTCAAGAGCAGAGGATATGCTATTAAGCTCGATCCTGTGCTTCTCAGATATCTCCCGCTTATGATGCAGCGCCACCGGCTGGAGGCATAGTGGGCAGCTGTCAAGATCCCTTATCTTCCCGGATATCCTATCTATCTCTGACTTCCGAAAATCCCTCTCGCCTATCCTCTTCGAGAGCTCATCCATAAGATTCCCGAGTTCCGCGATCCTTCTTTCGACATCATCCCGTCTTCCCGTCTTCAGGAGAAGCTCGGAGAGGATCCTCTCGCTCTCTTTCGCATCGACTCCGGCTCTTCTCGATAGTTCCTTCCTCTTCGAGTCTATCTCCCGCGTAAGCGAGGATATCCTTACAGAGAGTGCGGATTTCTTGTTCCTCATCGAGAAATGCTCCTCCTCTTTCCCCGATATCTCTGACTCTATCGCGGAAGTGTCAGGAATGGTCTCAGATACCTTAAGGGCGCTTGCCTTCGAAAGCTCATCAGATATCCTGCGAGAGAGATCAGCTACCTCTTTCTCGAGGAGGGCTCTTTGCGACCTTTTCTCGGAGAGAAGCGCTGATTTCACGCTGTGCTTCTTCTTCTCAAGAGAAAGCTGAGTTGCCTCTTTTTCAAGCTCAGATAGGCGAAGCTTCTCGCGCGCAAGGCTGTCTCTCTTCGAAATAAGGATTGGCGAGATGGCTGAGAGCTTCTTCCTGAGGCTCGCGATAGACTCATCCTTCCTCGATATCTCCTCCTTTATCCTTGGAAGATCAGATATCTTCCCTGTGATCTCCTTCTTGTCCTCCCTGATCTTCCTTGTGGCTATCGAAAGGTTCTCAGATATCCGCTTGTATTTGTCTATCCCGAATACCTGCCGAAGCGTGTTCAATCTCTCCTCTTTCTCCTCGAAGAGTATGTGCTTCATCGCCTCCTGCGGCGTATACACTGTGTATCTGTAGATCATCGATCTTTGCTTCGTAAGAAGCTCATCAGGATATCCGAGAAGGGAGAGTATCCTGTTTTTGAGCTCGACTGCTGTGCCATCTGTCCTCACCCCATCCACGATTATGTGGCCTGCATCCTGCTTGATGCCGTTGTGCCCTTTCTTCAGGTGCCTGCGGATGACTGCATCCCTCCCGTCTATCGAGAAATGGAGCTCGACAGAGCCCTCGCCCTTGCCGTACCGAAGGAGCGAGCCTCCGGAAAGATCGCCGCGAAGTATGCCGAAAAGCGCGAACTCTATCGCGAGAAGCACTGATGATTTCCCTGCTCCGATGTCTCCTGAGAGAAGGACCACTCCGTTTGGGAAATCTATCTCGCCATCGGTGTAGCTCCTTATGTTCTCCAGGCGAAGTCTCTTAAGAATCATGGATTGCCTATTTGAGATGGGGTTTATTAATTTTTTTCAGGCGATTCGCGAGTATTTAAATGGGGAAGCCAAAAGCTTTATAAAGTGCCTGAAAATCCAGAGATAACATAGATTATTTGGGGGTCAATCATATGGCAGTAGTAGGATTCAATTTCAGCAAGATACTTGTCGAGAAGAAGCTGACAGCAGAAGGCAAGATAAACATAAGCAACAATGTCGCCATCAAGGATGTCGAGAGCGCGGATTTCTCGCTTGGCAAGGCGAAGCAGGATGGCCTTCGGTTCACATTCGAGTTCACATCGAAGTATGACCCGAACTACGCTGAGATGCTCTTCACGGGAGAGGTCCTCTTCCTCGAGAGCGAGAAGGCAGTGAAGGATATCCTCGCCGAGTGGAAGAAGAAAAAGACCCTTCCTGCGGATGTAATGGCAGAGGTATTGAATTCAGTTCTTAACAGATGCAACATCCAGGCGCTGATCCTGGCAAGAGATGTCAATCTTCCATCGCCGATACCGCTTCCTAAAGTCACAGCGGATGAAGCGAACAAGAAGGCCTGATCATCTCTGTATTTTTTCTTGATTTTGAGATTCTTTCTATTCCGCAATCTTCATTCCTAACCCATCTCTTCGGAGAAGAAGCATCCGCAGTAGCCCTTCATATGGAACTGATGCTCTTTCGATAGCACCATATTCCTCTTGGAGCTCTTCCTCGAGACATCCAATGCGACATAGTTAATTCCGCCATCTGATGCTATCATCGTCCCCTGCGAATCCACGGCAGATTGGTCCTTTCCGCGCCCCGCCGCTATTGTCGTCGAGAAATTCAAGAATCCGTTTCTCTTCGCGAGTCTCGCTGTCTCCTTCATCCTGAAACCCGAGCATATCCTGCATCTCTCTTCGCCTTCTCTCTCGTGCTCGCGGCCCTTCACTGCCTTGAACCAGGAATCAGGATCGTATCTTCCGATGATGACTGGGACTCCGAATGCCTGGGAGAGGGTATGCACATCCTTCAATGCTGAGAAATACTTCGATTCGGGGAAGAGATTCGGATTGTAGAAGAGAAGTGTCACATCGTATCTTCTCGATAGCTCCTCCACTGCGAAGAAGCTCGACTCGGGGCAACATATGTGCAGCAGAAGCTTTTCCATTTTTCGAGAGAATCGCGAATGCGGACCGGCTTAAATATTTTTTTATCGGACGCCACTCTCGAATAGTGTCAACAGAATGGAATCAGGAGGGAGATAAGAGGGAGATGAGATGGAGATGGAAGGAAATAGTTCTTTGGAAAAGCTATATAAATGCTGCTGAAAACCGCATATTATGGATGCTGATGAGCAAAGAAAGTACGCGAAGCTTCGCGGGATAGACGCGGATGCGAGAAGGATACAGGAGAGCCTCGCGATGATAGATAAGGAAGAGGCAGAGCTTGCGAGGCTCATCGAGAGCATCGATGATCTTGGCGATTCCGGGAAAGATGAGGAGATCCTTGTCCCTTTCGCGAATGGTGTCTTCCTTCGGGCGAAAGTCGCTGATCCCAAAAGACTGCTTGTGAATGTCGGGGCAGGCACGCTTGTGCCTAAGACCCACGATGAGGTGAAGGAACTTCTGAAGAACCAGCTTGAGAGCATAGCCGAGTACAAAAGAAGCCTGATGGCCGCTCTTGAAGAGCTCTACCGCGGAGCTGAAGAGATAGAGAGAGGGATAGCGAGACCTGATGAAGTGGTGAGAGGATAATGTTCGGATTCTTGAAGGAGAAATTGAAGGCCGCTGTCGGCGCATTCTCGAAGAGCGCAGAGGATGAGATAGAGGAGAAGCGAAGGGAGAAGGGAGAAGGGCGAAGGGCGAAACGATTCCACATCGTCCCTTGC
>CAYNNM010000057.1:0-5837 GCA_964398575.1 uncultured Methanosarcinales archaeon | reverse complement strand
GATACTTGAGCAGAAAGTGCACGGCTTCAACAACAGGACTATGGACTTCCAGCTGATTGTCGGCGAGAACGGCCACGGGAACTCTGACACAACCCAGTATTACTTCTGGGTCGAGCTTGAGTGAGCCGAACAGATTTATTTTCGTCAGTACTTGCCGCGAGGCAAGCTCGGAATGCCGCGAGGCATTCTGATGGTTTCCAGTTCCCCTCCCCTGCCAGGGCGGGGACGGAACCTTTATATATCGATGATTTTGAGACGGGATGAGCGAGATGAAGATGAAGACACTACTTATCGCAGCGATATTCTCTATATTCTCTATGTCCCTCTCGGCTCTCGCAGTGGACATAGGCCTCTCCCCAAGCACCGCTGATTTTACGAATATGCTCAAAGGGGGCTATGCGCAGAAGACTGTGACTGTCTCGACAAGCTCAACCAGCAACATCACAGGGCACATCGAAGTGCGGGGAGAGATATCTGAATGGCTGTCGTTTGAGCCGACCAATCATAGTTTCGTGATGTCGAGGGAGAATCCCCTTCGCTTCAGGATAATAGTGCGACCTCCGACTGATGCTGCGAATGGAGCATATAGAGGGGACATCAGCTTTGTGACAGACAGCCTCGGGACACTCCAAGGCTCAGGAAGCACGATCAAGGCTGCGGTGAAGCTTGGCCTTAACGCAGAGATAACAGGGAATGAGATTCTCGCGTGCCAGGCAGGAGGATTCCGGATAGATGATATCGAGCTTGGAAGACCGATAGGGATCTCGGCGACAGTGCTTAACCAGGGGAATGTGCGATTGAGCCCGAAAGTCAGGGTCGATATCTGGGACCGCGACCAGAAGAAGCTTCTTGTGACGAAGGAATTGATATTGAATGAGCTTCTCCCGACACTTGAAGAGACATACTACAGAGAGATATCTGCTGATCTTGGCGTCGGGCAATACTGGGCGCTCATCAGCGCTCTCGATTGCCGGCAGAGCTCGCTTCTCACATTCTCTGTCGTCCGCAAGGGAGAGATAAGCGACAGGGGAAGGCTTCTTGGGATAACTGCCGAGCGGTTCGTCTACACTCGCGTCCCGATGCAGATAAGGGCGTCTTTCGCGAATGACGGCGAGCGCTCGGTATCGGCGAAATTCATCGGCGAGATAAGGCAGGGAAAAAGTGTCGTCACGGCCATCGAGACAGATCCGGTGATAATCGAGCCGAAAAAGACTGGTGAGATCCCATTCACATTCACTCCAAAGAAGCCAGGGAGCTATACTGTCGCAGGCAGAGTGCTATACAACGAGAAGCTCTCCTTCGAGGCGACAAATGAGTTCGAGGCTGTCGGCGAGGAAGTGATGGAGACAGGGAGGGTCATAATGTATGTCGGGATATACGCAATCATAATGGCCCTCATAATATACTTCATCCTGCGGATCAAGAGGGAGAGAAGAAGGCACCATTAGGAAGATTTATTAATTTCTTGTCTCATTTGGGAAGCATGAATTACAAGCTCATCTGCTTCGATATGGATGGAGTCATCTTCAAGGACAGCAATTTCTGGCTGAATCTACACAAGGCATTCGGCACATTCGAGGAAGGTAAAATCCTCACGGAGAAATACCTGCACACAGACTACGATAAGCTCGTCGAGGAAGTCGTGCATAGATTGTGGAAGGGCCGCGATGCGAAAGCGTACTACGAGCTCGTGGGCTCGGCGGATTATCTTCCTGGTGTTTCGGAAGTCTTCGATTTTGTTCATAAGAAAGGACTGATGACTGCAATAATATCCGGATCATCGATAGACGTCGCGCGCCGGGTCCAGAAGGATTTCGGAGTGGATCACATATTCGCGAATGAGCTCGTGATACGGGACGGCAAAGTCAGCGGAGAATTTGTCTGGCCTGTCGGAGCAGGAAAGGAGAACAAGGCGAACATAATAAGGCATCTTTGCGCAGCCCTTAACATATCGCCGAAGGAAGTGATATATGTGGGGGATTCTGACCTTGACATAGAGGCATTCAAGGAAGTCGGGCTCTCGATAGCATTCAACTCATCATCGGATGCGCTGAAGAGGTCCGCGACACACGTAGTCGAAGGGCACAAGTTGGAAGACATCATAAAATACATCAAGTAGAAAAATCAGATATCCTTCTCGAGATGCGAGATTATCCTCTGTATTGCCTGCGAGCTCTCTGAGAAGCGGCCGTCTCTCTTGTCGCCATCGAGGATCTCCACTATCTTGTCCTGGGAGAGCGCATCCTCCCCTTCGAGCTTGCGCAGCTGAGAGTCGATGAGATTCTCGAGCGCAAGGAGGTCATTCTCCACCTCTTTCGCCGCCTGAGTCTTCTCTATCCTGACAAGGGAATGCTCGAACTCCTCTATCTTGCGGAGCTCGAACTGCGCGAGAAGTATAAGTCCCCTAAGGTCAGCGAGCATCTTTTTCACGCTGTGCTTCTCGTGAAGGAATGTCCAGAGCTTGGACTCAAGCTCCTTCGCGTCGTGGACTATCTTCCTTAATTTGCTCTCAAGAAGGTCCGAATGCAGCTTTCTCGCTTTCATAGGTAGAGAATCCGAAAAGTGCATTATTTAAAGATTTGTGCCTATGTGCAAGTGGCGTTTTGTCTCAACAGCTCAATAGCTCAGGAAATCTATCTTCGCGGAATCCATCTTCCTGTAGAACTCAAGCCTTGGCTTCGATTTGTCTGACTCAAATACAGTCTGATTGAGCCCCTCCCAGAACAGGAACCAGCTTCCTGGCTCAAGAAGTATTATCAGGAATGTCGCGAGCACCGACACATCCTGGTGGCGGTAGAGGAGGAATGTGGCTATCGACATCGCGATTATGCCTGCGAATATGAACAGGAACCCTCTCTTCAGTATCTTCGACCTGTCTTCCTCGAGAGAATGAAGATGCTTCCTGAAATGCTCCTTCAGCCGCTTCCTGATGGCATCCTCATCCTTCTTCTTCCTTAGATCATTCGGCATCAGGAAATTGAGTCCCGTCCGTCCGTTCTTCTTATCGCGCGCCGCGCGCTCTGCCTCCTGCAGGAAATCGAACGAGAGCGACCTCTTCGAGAATCCTCTCGGGTCGAAATCAGAGAATAGGTCATTGTATCCGTCGAGAACAAAGCTTATGTCTGAGTTGTCAAGATATGTCTTGTATCCTTTCCTGATTCTTCTTTTCCCCTTCATGACCGATAAATCGGAAGGGGCAGTTTATAAAATTTTTGAAAGAATTGGGGGTGCCCGAATCAATCGAGAACGATAACAAACGCAAATAATTGCAAGTGCCTCTGCACTTGCCTCTGCCTGGGTGGGTGGTGGGGGACGGCCGGTGGGCCGTCCAGAGTCAATGATGAGAAATATTCGGGCACTCCAAAAAGAACTCGTAGAGAAAAACTATTCCTTCGCGGGCGCATCCTTCTTCGCCGCGGCTTTCACAGGCTTCTTCTTCGCTTCCTCGACGACTATCTGGTACTTGTTAGGAAGCTTGTGGGAGCATCTCTTGACAGCCACTTTCGCAGCATCAAGGTGAGCCTTATCGACATCGACCTCGAAGACCACATCGCCCTTATCGACCTGCGCCGCAGAGCCGATAGGCTTTCCGAACGAATGCGCCATACCTGTCGAGAGCCTGTCCGCTCCTGCTCCTGCAGCGAGAGGATTCTCCCTTAGGATGTGATGAGGATATTTCCGGACAAGCAGCCTGTAGTTCGTCTTTCCGATAGTGAGCTCAAGGTGCCTGTTGCCTGTCTGCCTCGCTGACTCGAGCGCATTGTGGCGGATCTGAAGATCGGTCTTCGAGACGAGAAGGACCTTGTACTCGAACTCTTTCACAAGATTCCCTATGGCGAACTTGACTATCTTCGAGCTCGGCCGAACCTTTATGAATGCCTTTTTCCTGTACTTCGAAATCCTCGTGTTAGGCCTTTCGAGGGTCCTGTATGAGACGAATTTCCTTATTCTTGCCATTTTATACCCAAAAGCGACTCTTATTATTCAATCAGGCATCATTACTGCTTATTTTTGAGAAACAAGCACTATCAAGCCTTTTTCATAGGAGAATCAGTCTATTTTTAAATGTTGCTGTTTTTGAGGCAAGAAACCTTTATAAATGATTCGTCTCTAATTTTGATGATACAATCAGGGGTTTTTTGATGACGAAGATAAACAAGTTAGTGATGCACGGCTTCAAGTCCTTCGCGAAAAGGACTGAGATGGTCTTCGGCAACAACTTCAACTGCATTCTTGGGCCTAACGGCAGCGGGAAATCGAATGTTCTTGACGCGCTCTGCTTCGTCCTTGGGCGCTCATCCACGAAGGCTCTTCGGGCCGAGAAATCCGCGAACCTGATATATAATGGAGGTAAATCGAAGACGCCCGGAAAATCCGCCGAGGTCTCGATCTGGTTCGACAACCAGAACAAGATATTCCCGACCGATGATCCGGAAGTCAAGATATCGAGGATCGTCCGCGGAAGCGGGCAGTCAGTCTACAAGATAAATGATGAGACAAGGACCCGCCAGCAGCTTCTTGAGCTTCTCTCTCTTGCGAGGATAAATCCTGAAGGGTATAACATAATACTGCAGGGAGATATTGTCCGGTTCGTCGAGATGCACCCTGTCGAGCGGAGGCAGCTTGTCGAGGAGATAAGCGGCATCTCGATCTATGAGGAGAAGAAAGCGAAGGCAGTGAAGGAGCTTGAGCGTGTCGAGGAGCGGCTGAAGGAGGCTGACATAATCCTCGCCGAGCGCGAGACCCATCTTAAGGAGCTCAAGAAAGAGCGCGACCAGGCGGAGCGGTATTCCGAGCTGAACAAGAAGATCACATCGTATAAGGCATCGTATCTCCACAAGCAGATGGAGAAGAAGAAGAAAGAGAAGGATGACTGGCAGGCGAAAGTCGATAAGCACAGGAAGAAGGTCGATGAGGTATTCGAGACGATAGCGGACCTCAAGAAGCAGATAAGCGAGAAGCGGAAGAAGATCGACGAGATAAACCGCGAGATAGAGTCGAAGGGCGAGAAAGAGCAGGTGATGATTCACAAGGAGATCGAGAAGCTCAAAGTCGAGAGCGCGACTACGAAGAACCGCATCGAGACCCTGAAGGGCGAGATCGGAAAGGTAGGCGAGCGGAAGAAGCAGCTGAAAGAGAGCATAAAAGAGACTGAAGGCAAGATCGGCGAGCTCAATTCCAGGAAGAAGGATATCGAGAGGCTGATTGCGGAGAGGAAAGGCGATCTTTCTGAGATAGACCGCAAAGTCGACGCTTTCAGGAAGAAGAACCAGCTCGACAATGTCGAGTCGATAGAGAAGGAGGTCGACGCGCTCGATAGGTCCGCAGAAGAGATGCAGATCGCTATCGGCAAGCTGCGCGCGGAGCAGCAGGAGCTTCTGCGCAAGAAAGACCGCCTCGAGCTCCAGATCCAATCCATCGACGAGAAGATAGAGAAAGTCCTCTCGATAGAGAAGGAGAACAAGGCGCAGATTGATGATCTTAAGAAAAGGAAGGATGAATTCAAGAGACTGACAGTCGCGCTCCAGGCGGCGCTGAATGAGAACTCCTCCCTTGCCGCGCAGTACGGCGATGCGAAGATAAAGGCGGCACGGGCGGAAGAGGAGCTCGCCCGCCTGAATGCGAAGACATTCGCCATGCAGGAGACGCTCTCCGCGGATGTCGCGACAAAAAAGATACTCTCGCAGAAAGGGAAGATAAAGGGCATCCACGGGATGGTCTCGGAGCTGGGTGAGGTATCGAGCAAGTACTCGCTCGCTCTTGAGGTCGCCGCGGGGAACAAGATAAAAGGGATTGTCGTCGAGAACGACAAGGCCGCGTCCGACTGCATAAGCTAC
>CAYNNM010000056.1:0-5882 GCA_964398575.1 uncultured Methanosarcinales archaeon | reverse complement strand
GATGTTTATCCCATTCTTCACGCTCTTTGGCTGGGACACGACGCCATAGACATCCTCCTGTCCGTACATTATGTGGACCATATCCGCTATGTAGTCGAGGACTATCAAGTCGTGCTCTATCACAAGGACTGCCGTGTCCTCTTTCGCGAGACCCTTGATGAAGTTAGCGAGACGTATTCTCTGCTTTATGTCAAGGAATGATGTCGGCTCATCGAAGATATAGAGATTGGCTTTCTTAAGCGCTGTCGCCGCGATCGCGACGCGCTGGAGCTCTCCTCCTGATATCTCAGAGAGCCTGCTTTTGCGCACCTTCCAAAGATCAAGCTCGCGGATAAGCTCTTCGACCTTCCCTTGCTCATCCGCTTTCTTGAGGAGATCCTCGACGATCCCATCGAATGCCTTCGGTATCGATTCGACAGACTGCGGCTTGTAGCTTATCTTGATCGCTCCCTCGCGGACCTTCTCGAAGAATCCTTGGGCCTCAGTGCCCTTGAAATGCTGTATCAGCTCATCGTATGTCCCTTCGCGATCCTCTCCGAAATTCGGCTTCGATACCCCTGCGAGTATCTTTATCGCAGTCGATTTCCCGATTCCGTTTCGGCCGACCACACCCACCACTTTCCCGAACATCGGTGTCGGAAGGCTATAGAGGGAGAAGCCATTCTTCCCGAACCTGTGTATCGGAGATTCCTTGAGCTGCTCCGGCAGATTGACTATGTAGATCGCCTCGAAAGGGCATTTTTTCGGGCATATTCCGCACCCTGTGCAGAGCTCCTCGTCAATCCTCACTTTCTTGTCGATATCTACGACTATGCATTCTGCCCCTGTGCGGTTCACGGGGCATACCCTCATGCAGAGGTAGTTCCCGCACGCCACAGGATTGCATCTTTCCTTCTTCACTACTGCGACCCGAGTCATAGGCCTTAAAAATCAGGATTCATTAATAAAGGTTATTGAAGGAAGTATGAAGAAGATTTATAAAGAAACAGCTGTCTGAGGTCTTATGAATTTCGAGAAGGACCATAGATTGAAGAAAGCGGGAGAGAAGGTCGGGTACGCATTCTCATTCATTCTTTTCGCAGTGATTGTCTCATTCGTCCTTTTTTTCCTCGATAGGACAGAAAGCGTGGAATACACCTACGGCGCAGGAATCAGTGCTGCGATAATGGTTGTCGGAACTGGTCTCAAGAGGTGGCTCAGATGAATATCTCTGATTTCTTCAGCGGATTCAGGGACGGAATGAAGGATTTCGGAGACAATATCGCGACGATAGTAAACAGCGCCCTTCTGCTCGCAGTATATCTTATCGGGGTCGGACTGACATCAATCATCGCGAGGATCTTTGGAAAGCGCTTTCTGGATTTGAGGAAAGAGAGCAGGAAGAGCTATTGGCGAGACCTTAATCTTAAGAAAAAGGATATCGAAGAGTATTATCGGCAATTTTAGGTGAAGAAAATGTATGTGCTTGGGATTGGATGCTACTACCACGATTCATCGGCTACGCTTCTGAAAGACGGAAAGATAATCGCCGCAGCAGAGGAAGAGAGATTCACAAGAAAGAAGCACGACACCTCATTTCCGATAAATGCGATAAATTTCTGCCTCGACTACGCGAAGATAAGCGTGAAGGACATAGACCATGTCGCATTCTATGAGAAGCCGTTCCTCAAATTCGAGAGATTGCTCTCGCAGCACCTCGAATCATTCCCAAGAACCCTGAAGACATTCCTCTCATCCACGCCTTCCTGGGTAAACGAGAAGCTGCGGGTCATTCGCGCGATAAGGAAGAAGATGAAGTATGATGGGGACATAATGTTTGTCGAGCATCACCTCGCTCACGCGGCAAGCTCCTATCTTCTCTCGCCTTTCAGGAAAGCTGCAATACTCACTGTCGATGGCGTCGGGGAATGGACAACCACTGCGTATGGGACTGGAATCGGAAATAATATCGAACTTAAGAAGGAGATTGTTTTCCCGCATTCCCTCGGCCTTCTCTACTCGACGATAACCGCATATCTCGGATTCTCAGTGAACAATTCAGAATACAAAGTGATGGGGATGGCCCCATACGGCCTGATGGATCGGAAGATGAACAGATACTACAGTAAGCTGATGCAGACAATGGATGTGAAGGATGATGGGAGCTATCACTTCGATATGAGCTATTTCATCTATCATTACGCTGATAGGATGCCAGCGAAGAAGCTCTGCGACCTTCTCGAGGGTCCAGTGCGCAAGCCAGAGTCTGAGCTCACGCAAAGGCACAAGGATATCGCTGCGGCACTCCAGATGGTGCTTGAGGATGTGATGACAAGGATGCTTAATCACATCCAGAAAGCGACGAAGATGGAGAACATCGTTCTTGGAGGCGGAGTGGCATTGAATTCTGTCTACAACGGGAAGATACTCCGGAATACCAAGTTCAAGAGGATCTGGATACAACCGAATGCATCTGATGGTGGTGTCAGCATGGGGGCCGCAGCATACGCGTATTTCACGATCCTTGGGAAGGAACGGAAAGAGCATCTAAGAAATGCCTATCTTGGCCCGGAGTACCCGGATTCTGAAATAGAGAATTTCCTCGACGATAATGGAGTGAACTACGAGAAGTTCAGGAGTGATGATGAGCTAATCAAGAGGACCGCAAGACTCATCCACGATAACAATGTCATCGGATGGTTCCAGGGAAGGATGGAGTGGGGACCTCGCGCGCTTGGAGCAAGAAGCATACTCTCGAACGCTACGAACAAGGATATGCAGGAGATACTCAATCTGAAGGTGAAGCACAGGGAGAAGTTCAGGCCATTCGCTCCGGTCGTCTGCGAGGATGACGCGCTGAAGTACTTCGATTGCGACAGACCCGTGCCTCTGCCGACAGACTATATGCTGATGGTCTACCCGATAAAGAAGAAGTATCGGAGAATCATACCTGCGGTGACGCACGTCGATGGCTCCGGGCGGCTTCAGACAGCGAGAAGGGAAGAGAACAGGCTGTATTATGATGTGATAAAGGAGTTCGGAAAGCTCTCAGGAGTCCCGATACTAGTCAATACCTCATTCAACATCAGGGGGGAGCCGATTGTCTGCACACCATATGATGCCTACAAATGCATGATGGGGACAGGGATCGACTATCTCGTGATGGGGCGGTTCCTGATAAAGAGGGACGATAATCCGAAAGATAAGTGGGACAGCGAGAAATATGCGAAAGATTGATAAATAAACCCATTCTCTTTTTGGTATGGCAAGCAAGAACAAATCGTTGATGGGGGAGATATGGTCTTTTCTTAAAGTAAGGAAGTCGTGGTGGCTCACTCCGATAATAGTGATGATGATCCTTGTCGGGATGCTCATAGTATTCAGCCAATCGAGCGCAGTGTCCCCTTTCATCTATGCGCTCTTCTAAAATGAAATGCGAAATCTGCGGGAAGAAGATCGGCGAGACGTTTCTCAAGAAAAGGGTAGGCACAGTCGTGAAAGATGGGAAAGGAAAAAGGCACGATGTGTGCAATGAATGCCAGAAGAAGCTCGGCGGAAAAGACAAAATAATAGAGAAATTGAAATGACTATTTTATGTACTTTATTCCCTTGACAAGATGCGTGTGCTTGCGGATGTTCTCGGTCAGCCTGTCGAATTCCTTCTGGGAGAATATGAGAAGTCCTGACACAGAGCCTTTCGCGAATCCTACCGTGATCCCTTCCTTCGAGACAGAGAATAGGTCTGCTGAGACCATCACTTCCTTTATGTCTGCCTCTGCCTCCATCCTCGAGACATGCTTTCCGTGGATTGCCTTGATCTTTATCTGCATGGACGCACCCCCAATATGCCTATTGTGTATCGAGGATTTTATATAAATATTTCTATTTGAGAGTAGTAAAGTTTATATAAGCCGCCGATGGGTTTGTTTCGATGGATGTCTATGAGAGAAATGGGGCCATGGAGAAGCACGGCCTCTCCTATCACAAGCTGATCCTTAAAGAGAACGGATTGAGAAGGACATTCGCGATGATATACAGGAACAGAGGAATAATCCAGGCCACATTGTTCAACCTGCTTGAGGAGAAAGGGAAAGAAGGGTATGTCGAGCAGGACATCGATTTTTTCTACGGCGAGAGAAATGCGCTTGGGGCAGTCGATGCGTTCAGGAACACTCTCAGGCATTATGCGAAAGAGAAGGCTGCCTGGCGGGCAATGAATGACTTAAGAAAGATCTTCTCTCTCGAATATGTGTCGCAGGAGATGATCGATGAAGAGGATCAAGCGATGGGGCTTCATGATGGCTCGGCCATCTCATTCCTGAAGGTCGGAAGAGGGGATTCATTCGGACTTCTGGAGGGGCTCGTTCGGAGAGAGATATTCGCTTCTGAAGATGAAGGTAATGGAAGAAAGGTTCTTGAGTTCAGAAGAAGATAAGAGGGAAGCCTCCGGGGGTGAAGAAAATCTCGACTTTGTCGGGATTTTCAACCACTCCGTTCGGCTTCTTGATGCAGAAAATCTAAATATGTTCTGTCGCGGAGGAAAATAAGCCTCTAGAAGTAAACATAATCCCGACTCCGAAGTCATCGAGATAATGAGACCTCCTCGCCTTTTGCTTCACAAAAGCCTCCGGAGGGAGTTGCACCCTCGACCTGCGGTTCTTACAACGCGTTCAAATCATTTAATTTTTCAAGGTGTCTCGCATTGCTGAATCCGATCGTTTTAATGAATTTTTGACAATTTACTAAGCCATTTATTTGTAAACGTTCTTTTCGCGTCAGATTTGAGTTTATTCCTTGTTTTATTAAAAATTCGTGGATTTGTGTCATCAATCTTTCGCTTTTAGTGCTTAAAATTATTCGGATGTATGGGGAAGAATATGCTTTTCTTCTATCGAAGGTGACGCATCCATCAGTATCAAAAATTCCGCGGATGCAAGCATTTAAAAATTTTAAATTCGAGTTCAGTATTTCGGCGGGAATCGCCACAGTGTATGTCTTGTTTCCCTTAGGAAAGCCGAATCTATTCACGAGAAGCAAATGGAGCTCTTTAGAGTTCAAGGTTAGACGAATGGTGTGGTCTGCAATTGAAATTTTTGGTTTTGAGTCGGGGCTCATATGTTTGATGAAACTGGACAACTTATTTTCAAAATATGACTTATCTAAACGAGAATCACCAGTTATTTGAACGACATAAACGCCACCATAGTTGTTGGTGAATCCATCGCCTATGAATGCACCGATAAATTCGCACACTTCCTCTGACAGGGGAAGAGATCTGTCGAATTTATATTTGGTTTTTTTCTTCGCGAGTCTTCTTCCGATCTCAAAAATCTCCTTATGTTTTTTGTAAGTGGAGAGGCCCCCCTTCACTCTGCCCCAGTTCTGCTCTTTAAAAACGACCGATTTGGAAAAGAAGATTTTTTCTTTTTCATTTAAACTATCCAGAAACAAAGAGAAAGTTTCACAGGGCATTGAAAGTGTGCCATTCATAAATCTCTCAAGTCGGGATTTGTAGATTCCGAGTTCATCTCTCAGTTTTTTCAGTGTTCCGAACCTTGCCCTCAGTTTTTTGAAAAAAAGAATCCTTGTTTCTTCCTTTTTGAAAAAAACTCTTTTTCCCCTGCACTGCCCGATTTGGTTCATTTGAAGCCTCTGACGGGAGTTGCACCCGCGACCTGCAGTTCTTTCGAGCGAACGCCGTACGAAACTGCCGCAATCTGTAGAGTAAACTTAATTTTACCTAGCTACTATGCTACAGAGGCATAAATCCACTACGTCAAATTTATATATAAATTTAACTAGTTTCTGAGCTATTGAGGCCTATTCCGCCTCGTTAATTTTTGGGGCAATCAGATATTGTCAACTAAACGTGAGTTTTATATATAAGTTCTTATATTATACCT
>CAYNNM010000055.1:0-6060 GCA_964398575.1 uncultured Methanosarcinales archaeon | reverse complement strand
CGATGCCTGCCTTCCTGCCAGAGGGTTCCTGCGCCACTATCCGCTACCTTCCCGCCTCGAGCTTGCGCTTCTTGATCGCCTTCTTCATCCACTCGTTCCACTCGAAGAATATCTTCTTCGAATCCAGGAACCCTTCGCGCTCCCTTATCTTCTCGGATATCGTGTGGAACTGGTCATTCGCCTCTATGACGAACTCCGCCTCGAGAAGCGACGGGTCGCGATGCTCCTCGGATGCCTTGAGTATCGCCTCCTTGACTTTGCTGCGAAGAATTATGTTGTCCCAAAGAGCATCCCAGTTCCCTGCCCACTCCTTCACATTCCCTGCGATGGCCTTGAGTATGTCGGAATCTCCGTTGATGAGATCCTGCGTCGGGACAAGCTCGTCTGTCTTGCTGTCGTACTTCATTAGATCGACGAATCCGTGCTCGAGAAGCGGATCATCCTCCCAGTGCTTGCGGACCTCAGTTATCTGGGTTATCCTCCTCCACCGATGCAGCCCATCAGGGCTCCTTATCGGATTCGCGACGACTATTATGTCTGTGGCCTTAAAGGAGGTCTTCGGGACATTAAGATCATTGACCACGCGGTCATAGACTCCGAAAGGCGAATCGCCGTGTATGGTTCCGGCGACGACATTCGCGAGAGCCCCGACCCTCATTGCCTCGTAGAGAGCTCTCGCCTCCGTGCTTCTTACTTCGCCGACGAAAAGAGCTGAATCGCCGAGGCGGAGGGTCGTCCTTATGCCTTCATCGGCAGGGACCTCTGTCGATCCCCGCGTCATCGCGGATGCGACCTTCATCTGCTGGATGTTATACCCAAGATTCCTAAGCTGCGTCACCGGAAGCTCGAGAGTATCCTCGATGGTTATTATGCGGACGCGCCTCATCAGCTCGACAAGAAGCGAGCCGAGCACCGAGGACTTACCGGCGCTCCTTGTCCCTGCGACAAGCATTGTCCGAGAGCCGTCGACGAGGAAAGATATCAGGCCTGCGGCGAGAGGATTTATCATCCTCGACTTCATGAAAAGCGGGAGTGTCCAGGGCTTGTCCCTGTGTCTCCTGAAGGAATACGCTATCCCTGTCGGATTGAGCGGATTCGATATGACTCCGACCCTCGCGTTCGCGCCTGGGATCTCTATCTCAGTGTCGAGTATCGGGTTCGCCTCATCAAGAGGCCTTCCGGATATTATCCTCAGTTTCGATGCCCAGCTCTCCGATTCGCTTTTGGTCGGGATTATGTTGGTCTTGCAGTCCCCGAAATCCGCGTGGACTATGAACATCGGGCTCCGCCCAAACGGGCTGTTTATCGTTATATCCTGTATCTTCTCATCGGCAAGAAGCACCTCTATCAGGCCGAAGCCCACTGTGTAGCGGACAAGTATCTCTGAGAGCTCAGACACCTCTTTCTGGGTGAGATGGATGCTGCGGTTCTCAAGAAGCTCCTCGATAAGATCGTGGCCGACATTGTAGAATATCTGGCGCATCCTCTTTGTGTCGGTGAACTCGTGCTCATCCGGCTTGTGCTCCGAGAGTATCTTTCTCGCCATATCGAGTATCTCGTATTTCTCCTCCGAGAGCCGGAACTCGGGAGGCATCAGATGGTAGAGGTACTGGACAGAATCGCTCATCTTGAATACCGTCACCTCTGTGCTGTCCCCGACAGTGTAGGAGTCAAGCTCCTCGGAATCCGTAGGATAGTTCGCCATAAGTTTCGTGAACATGAAATCCGGCTTTATTGTCGGCTTGAAGAAGCGGCGGTATATCTCTCGGTCTCCGACCGAATGGCCGGCGAGATACTGCTTCGAGAGATTGATTAGCCGCGTCCTCTCGAGCTGCGAGGAGACATAGTTCAGGAGCTGCAGGTATTTCTGCTCGTCGATGAGCTCGATCTCGTTTATGGCCTTCTTCTCGTATAAGTGGGTCTCCCGCAGCATCCTTTTCAATTTGACATATGCGCTTATCGGGTCCTCCTTGAGAAGCTTGAAGAAGCCCTGCATCTCGGAGTATCTCTTCGCCGCGAACCTCTTTGTCGGGTCCCCGAACGCGAGGGCATCGTAGCTGAAGAGGTTCTTCTGCTTAAGAAGGGCATTATAGATATGGGCTATCTCGGATATTATCTGGGTCTGGTCGTAGTCATACTCATAGTCCCTCTTCTGAGAATAGATGAGTTTCGAGACATTGCCGACCTCGGCTATCCTCTCGCAGGTGATCCCCATCATTATCGGATCGTCCTCGAGCGATGGGACCTTCACGTACTCTTCGCAGTCGATGCGGAGTATCGTCTCCTCTCCTTCATGGACCACTTCGTAGTTTAGCACCCCTTTTTTCTCCATATGAACCACTGAAAAATGCTAACAAAACATTATTATTTGCGACTGATGGTAGGAATCCATCATAGAGGATATTTAAACTTTCCTTTTGGTGGAAAAAATGGCAGAAGGGCAAAGGAGCGCGGGAGGTTCTGACCTCATAGGGGAGCTTGCGGCGATAAACCGGACTATCAGGACTGTCGAGGACAAGATAGACAACCTGAGGAGGAAGGTGCAGGTGATAGAGAAGAATATGCTCCAGTCGGACAAGAAGCTCTTCACTGAGATGAGGACGACAGAATCGGATCTCTCAGAGCTCAAGCACGAGCTTGAGGACTTCCGCGACAAGATGAAGCTCCTTGTCAAGGAGATAAAGCTGACGGCGACAAAAGAGGAGCTGACTGTGCTCCAGAAATACATCAGCTTCTTTGAGCCGATGAATTTTGTGACAAAAAGGGATGTGAAGCGCGAGATAGAGGAGGCGCTCTTCGAGAGAGGAAGGAAATAGTTAAGAAACATTTAAAAACAAGAAGCTGCTGGATGATATGAAATGGCGCTACTCGATTCTTTCAAGAAGAAGGAGGATGGCTCTTCCGGACAGAAGACCGTGCCTCTTGAGACAGTGATATCCATGAAGAACCAGGGATACACGAACGACCAGATATTCCAGTCCCTCTCGCAGCAGGGCTTTGAGCAGGGCTCGATATTCGATGCGCTGAACCAGGCGGATGTCAAGATGACGATGGACTATCAGCAGCCGCAGCAGCAGAGCTATCCTGATGTCTCCTTCGACCGCGCGTATGCGTCCGAGATGAACAAGGAGAAGATAGAGGAGGTAGCCGAGGCGATTATCGACGAGAAATGGGGGGAGTTCGCCCAGAACCTCGATAAGATAGTCAAATGGAAGGAGAAGACTGATTCGAGGCTTGTCGAGATAGAGGAAGGCATAAAGCATCTTAAGGAGGACTTCGAGAAGGTGCACATGTCTGTCCTTGCGAAAGTCGGCGAATATGATTCGCACATAACTAATGTCGGTGCATCGCTTAAGGCTATGGAAGCGGCTTTCACGAAAGTCCTGCCCTCATTCGTCGAGAATGTCTCTGAGCTTGGCAGGATAACGAACGCTATGCGCGGGATGCAGCCGGCGAAGAAAGCGGATTCTCCGAAGAAATAGCTATTTCTTCTGTATTATCTTTCTGTAGTATATCGCGAGGAACGAGAATATCATCGCTCCTGCGAGAAAGACGTGGCTGAGGCTGAATATGTCGGATATCAGCCCTGCGAAAAGCGGGCCGAGGCCCGATGCCACACTCGCCGCCGCATAGACTACTGCTGAGAGCTCTCCCTTCTCTCCCTTTGGCATCGAGCGGGTTATCGCACCCTGGATGTTCGGGTGCACTGCAGAGAGCGCTATCCCGAGTATGAATGATATCAGGAATATCAGGAATATGCTTTTCGCGAAAAACATCGCGAGGAAGAGCGCGGATGCGAGAAGAAGCGCAAGAAGGACTATCCCCTCTTTCCTCTTGAATGTCGTGAAATACGGCTCGAAGAGGACAGGGACATAGAACAGGGCGGCGATGATGCCTATCGCGAGATAGTCAGCGCCCATCTCATTCAGGAAAAGCGGAAGCACCATCAGGGTGAAAGAGGATGAGAACGCTATCAGGAACGATATCACGACCAGCTTCACAAGAGGCGTGTCCCTGAAGAAATCGCGGAACTCCTTCCTTATGGCTGATATCGAGACCTTCTCCATGCTGGATAAGAGCGGCTTTCCGTGGTCAGGAAGGAAGAACGACACGATGAGCGCGAAGAACGCGAAGAGGGATATCGAATAGAGTATCGAGAATCCGAAGTGAGTCATCAGGAATGCGCCGACGATCCCTCCGATGACAAGAGCGAGGCCGAAGCTCGCGTCGAACAGGCCTATCGATTCAGCCTCTTCCCCCCTTCTCGAATGCGAGCGCACATACGCCTCGTTCGAGAGCCAGAGAGTGGTAGCGAGAGCCGAATGATATATCCGGAAAAAGACGAAGTGAGATAGTGTCTTGACTGCGAAGAGGATCTTGCTGAACGGGAGATAGAGGAGAAGCGCAAGCGATATCATCCTTCTTTTCGAGACCTTATCGAGCATCCCGCCGATGAGTATCGCCCAGAAGAAAGAGAAAAGATGCAGAAGCCCTGTCACGAACCCAACCGCAGTGTAGTTGTCAAGTATCGATGCGAGATAAAGCGGGAAGAAAGGCATCACGATACCCCATCCGAAATCATATGCGAATATCGCGAGGCTCGCGAGCTTGATCGATAGAGGAAGCCTCCTGAACTCTTTCGTGAATTGGACCCTTCGGAACGAGTAAGTGAGCTTTGTCATATGGACATCCTGCGCTCTTCCGTGATTAAAAAGCTTGTTGTTTCGGGAAAATTGGGAAAAGTGGCGGAAAAAGCTCAATAGAAGAATCTTCCGTTGGGTGCAGCATCGGGAGTCGGAGTCCTTATCTTCGCAGCATATTCCTTGACGATATCTTCGAATTCGGAGAAATCAGTCGTTCTCATATGGCTCACTGCTTCCTCAAGATTCCCGGTAATTATGTCTGGCTCCACTGTGAATATTGTGTTTTTACAATGCTGGTTTCTTCCCATCGCGGTAAATATGAATGGTGCGCCTTTGAAATCCGGGGCATCGGATGTCCTGTAGACAGCCACATTGCAGGGACCCTTTCCTTTGAACATCGGTCTTTCCATATCTCTTCTGCTCATATGGCTGAGATAATTATTCGAGAAGAAAAACATAGGTTTTGTGCTTGTGAAATATGTTCCTTGCAAATATGGTCGCCGTATCCGTCTTTGGCTAATCCCAGCATATAGACTTCTTCTTTTCCTCCCACATAGACGAATGAGCCACGCTCCATATCCTTGGTCGCTTCAGTAAACCATCTATATGCTTCAGACATATCGAATCTGACATACTTCGGCCGGTTTTTCTCAAAAATTAAGTTTTTCAGCCCGTTCGCCAATGATTCATTCGTTTTCCATTTAGGCATTCTCAATCCAGTCGGTCTCGATTCCAGGAACGGAACGACATTCGTGTCAAAATATCCAGGTCTTGTGATCTCCTTCAATCTTTTCACGATCAAGGAACCATCAGCCACGATATTCACGACATCGTAATTCTTTTCGACTCGTCCATCAGCATATTTTCTTGCCAAATCAAGATGTAGGTCAGTATGACTGTCTGCGGATGGAAGATAAATCCCGAATTCTTTATCGAATGTGAAGTCGATTCGATGTGTTCCTAAAAACTCAGCTCTCGCTTTTTCTATGATTCGTTTGGCTGGGTCTTTGTGAATATATGGGTCGTTTTCTCTGGGCATAAGGATGTTGCCCATACAGACGATGTTTGTGTGTCGATTGGCTCTGTGCACCAGTGGATCGCTTGAGCCGATCTGTGCACCCTCATATTTCAGAAGAGAGACTGTATCCCCGAACTCGAAAAGAACATTCTGCCCTTTCTCGAGTGGCTCGACACTTCTTTGCAATGGATGCAGCACGGAATCAAGACTCCTGTTCTCTGGCTCACGATTCATCAATAGCCCACCCATAACTACTGCAAAATAGTTCCAATTTTTAAAAATATCGAAAGTGTTTCGCTGTGACTTCCTGGCCGGCATCTCCTCAGTGATAGTTACAGGGCTACGGGCTCGATTGCAAGTTTTTCTGAATAGCAAGATTTAAGGGGGCTCCGCCCCAAA
>CAYNNM010000054.1:0-6120 GCA_964398575.1 uncultured Methanosarcinales archaeon | reverse complement strand
AACGCCGGCATCACGTACGTTTCGTGCTCGCTGAAGAACATCGCCCCGTGTTCGCCTTTTTTGATGACGACAAATCGCGGCCCCATCTCCCGCACGCGGTGGCCGGCCAGAACCAGGTTCTCGGTCTCGGCGAGCATCTTGGCCTCGACCTCGATCTTGACTCTCTGGGATGAGCTGTTGAACGATGACACAAGGCTATTCAACCGAGCCTGCTGCTCCTCCGTGAGTGTCCCCTTGACCTTCAGAACAGCATTCTCATTCATCCTGGTGACGATGGTCCTGTGCTCATTGATCCTCTCTTCGAGGTCTTCGACAGAATCCTCGTCCTCGACCTCAGATATGTCCTCTTCAGTCCTGTTCATCTTTTTCTCGTACTTCGCTCTTGCTTTCTCAGCTGAATCGAATTTCTTCTCCTGTATCATCAGCTGGACTTCGCAGAGGCGCTCCCTTGCGTGGGCGAGCCCCTTCTCGGCTTTCGCGGACTTTCCGATAGTCAATGCGTAATCTATGTTCTCGATAGCTCTCTTAAGGCCCCAAAGGAAGCCATTATCAGGAGTTATCGTCGGGACATTCTCCCCGCATAGATCGATCACAGATGGCTGGCCGGTCTGGTTGCCATCATCAGTCTCGTTTCCCGTCTCATCCGCATCCGTGGAATTATCGTCAGGGATCGTGGTGTTCATATCTGGCATCGTCGAGTTATCGTCGGGGATCGTTGTATTATCCATCGGCGATGTCGAGTTATCATCCGGTATGGTCGTATTGTCTTCAGGCAAAGTGGTGTTGTCCTCTGGAACTATCGTGTTGTCCGCAGAGAGTGTCGTGTTGTCCATCGGCGCAGTGATGTTCCCATCGACTGGCGATGTAGAATTATCGGTCGTATTCTCTGCAGCGAATGCGGCAAGCGCCACTGCGAAAAAGACAACCATATAGCCAAATATCTTTCTCATAGTTTTCCCTCCGTATTCGATATTATTCGATATTGTTTTTGATTATGACCGCGCTACTCTTCAGCGAAAGCTGAAAAGATAGACACGGAGGTTGGAAGTGAAGATTGATTAGGCAAGGTGTTATAAATAAATTCTTGATGGAACAAAGCCCCGATTTCGCGAAAGAAGAGGAAATATCGTTCTCAGATGTTTCATATCGTTTCAGCGGCCTTCTTTAAGCCAGATTATGTTCTTCTTTCCCTTCTTTTCCTTGTGTATTATCTTTCTCTCCTCCAATTCGGCTAAAAGGCGTGAAAGATGGGCTTTCGAGAATCCAGTTATTATGACGAGTGTTCCCTGCTCGATCTTCCCGTCGCGGTCAGAGAGGATGTTGACTATCTGCTGCTCTTCTTCCTTAAGATGCGAATAGATGTGGCGCACTTTTCTCTCCTCAGCGGAAGATGCCTTCGGCGTCTCTTCCGTCGGGGGGGTCGCCACCTTTCCAGAATGTTTCGAAGAAGGAGAAGCAGCGCTCTTCCTTCTCTGGATGAAGTACGATGCTGCCGCATATGCTCCGGCTATCGCGAGAATCGAGATGAGCACTAGAAGGAGGTTCGCGCTCTTCAAGGTGCTGTATATCACGAACATCGAGAACGGATTCTCAGGAGCCACGTTCTTCGCTCCCCAGAATATGAACATGCTTGTCCCATCAGTCTCTATCCTTCCTTCTGGAAACACTGCTCCGCCATCTTTGCTCGATTTCACAAGGAGTGAATTCGATGGGAGGGTCAGGCGGGACGAGAGGGACGATATCTGGTACCTTGACCTTATGTCCGCTGTGAAATAGCTCTTCTTCCCTGAATCGACATATTCATCTGTGATGAAAGACACCTTTATCCTTCCGCTCGACTGGTTCACCGGGAATGTGATGAGCTTTCTTGTTCCTTCCCGTCGCTCGACGTACTTCGGGAAAAATCCGTCGACGGAGAAAGACACTATCTTCGCGTCGCGAGGGACATCGAGGATGAAATTCTCATCGCCTTCTGCTCTCGGATAGATGAAGTAAGTCACAAGGGTCGTCTTGGCATCTATCGTGTAATCGGCCGAGAAAGTGTCGACAGAGATCGAGAATGCGCTCGCTGACAGCGCGAGGAAGACAAAGGCCAATATCGCAGATCTCATCTTTTCCGTGAATGAAGGCCATTATTTAAAGATTGCCTAGCGCCTGCCGCATCCGCATCCGCCGCCGGACGGATTCGCAGCAGGTATCGCGGCGACATCCTCCTTTATGGATTCGGCATCAGTGATGTCATCCCTGACGATGAAAGTGCCTGGAATCATCCCCATCCAGCAAGACCAGGGGATTGTCCCGGATTCCGCCGGCGTGAATTCGATTGTCTGCTCGCCCCTGCTTATCCTGAAATTGAGGCCGTATTTCGGGACGACAATGGCGTTATTGCAGCCGTTTATCTCTTTCCCGTTGATTATCCATCTGACCGGAACCCCTTTCTTCAGCACGAATTTGTCAGGCACCCAACCGTAGTTCGTCACATCCATCCTTATCTCCTGGTATACTCCTTTCTGGACCGCGATCTGTGCGTCATTCGGAAGATGTTGGCTCTTCGCCGCGATATTCGCGTTTATCGTGTTTATGTCGTATCCGCTTCCGGAGAGAGCGAAGCCGCGGTTGACCATCACAAGGCCAAGCAGGATCACAAGGACTCCTGAGAGTTTCAGTATCTTGTGCGTCGCGGTCTTCGATACAAAAGATGCTGCCATTCCGAATCCGAGAAGGACTGGAAGGGTTCCAAGGCCAAAGAACATAAGGGATAAGGCTCCTTCTACGGCGCTTCCTGTGCCCGCGGCGAAGATATACATCGCCTGGAGAGGCCCGCACGCTATGAATAGCCCGTTCAGGAGGCCGATAGCGACAGGGCTTTTCTCGGCCTTTAGCCTGGCCACGAATCCTGGCTGAGGTATGCGAAGCTTCCGCAATGATGGCAGGAATCCGAGCATATTCAGGCCGAAGACAAGCAGGAATAGTCCTGCGAGAATCGCGGCGATTCCCCTCATCATCGGCGTGAATGCGATTATGCTTCCGATGGCTCCGAATATCGCACCGATTATGGCGTAAGAGACTGTCTTAGATAGCCCATACTTGAGATGGTTCGAGGCTTTCGAATCCTTCGCAGTGTATGAGACTATGAACCCGCCGCACATCGCTATGCAGTGGAATCCTGTCAGGATGCCAAGACCGAACATAAGAGCGTATGATGCGTTCGCCGAGAGCTCGGGGAAATCGAAAGATATCCCAAAAGCATTCTTGAGGAGAAAGTATGCGCCTGCGATGATAAGCGCTATCCCGAGGGCGAATGAAGCGTAGAGCGCCTTCTCGGGTATCTCGAAATAATCTCCTCCATCACCATCTTTCTTCCTCGATTTTCCTTTTACAGAATAACCTGCGGAATCTATCGCGGATGCGATCTTCCGCTCATCCGTCTTTCTCGGCTCATACGTGACTATCGCTTTGCCAAGGACGTGATCCACAGTCGCGGCCTTGACGCCATCGAGCTTCTCGACGGACTTCTTTATCGTGGTCTCGCAGTTGCCGCAGCTCATCCCTTCTATCGAGAGCTCGATTGTCTTTGATGATCTTGACTTGTTCGATTTCATTCTGAGAATCAGTCTCCGAAACGCCTTATAAAGCTATGCGTGAAACTGGTTTCACTTCATTATAACTATGTTCGTCATCCCTCTTCTTTTGCGCTCGATCAGTCCTTTGCCTTCGAGGCGGTCGAGGACTCTTGAGGTCTTCACTTTCGAGAATCCTGTCTTTGCGATAAGATCGCTCTGATATGCTGAGCCGTCGTGGTTTTTGAGCTCATCGATTATCTTTCTCTCATCATTATCGAGTGTTACGTTCTTCGGTAGTTTCCTTTTCGCGAGAGACAGATCCGCTTCTTTCGCGAAGAAGACAAGATAGAGTCCTGAGAGCAGGAAGAGCGACATCAGGGAATAGCTTATCGTCTTCTGCACGCCAAGCGTCGTGTACATCGGGCAGCTCGGTCCGTGAGTGCAGGTCTCATTGACTATCGATTCGAGCGCGCTGTTGAAGGAGAGCACTATCAGGAAAACGACAAGCGCGAAAAATAGGATCAGTATCCCGATATGTCTGTTCTTCATCGCGAAACTGGTTTCAGAGCGATATTTAAGCTTTGTGAATCGACTATAGATCTATTATCTTCCCCTGCCTGCCCACATTTATCACTCGGGTCTTGCCTACTTTCTCCTCTATTCCTTCTGCTTCGTGGACGTGGCTGCAGAGCAGGATGTCAGGTTTTAGTTCGTCGATCGCTTTCTTGACTCCGAGGCTTCCAGGGACAAACTTCGAGAACTGCTCCATCTTCGTATACGATGGATGCACGTGCGTTATCATTATCTTCTTCTTCAAGTCCTTCAGCTTCGTGTGGCCTTCCTTGAGGATGTCGAATATCTCAGTCTCCTTGAGACGGGAAAGCGTGCCGATGTTCGCTCCGCCGCATCCGAAGAGCCCTACGTCTCCGGATTTTACAGCGTAACCGTGCAGGTTTGTTATCGGATATACTTCAGCGAGAAAATCAGCTGTCGCGAAAGAATCGTGGTTTCCTGGGACAAATATGACTTTCTTCTTCTTCGCGAGGAATGGTCCGATAAGATTATCAGTGCTTTGGTCGGCGTTCGTAAGATCGCCTGTCAGGACAACCAGATCGACCTTCTCATTCTCAGCCTGGAGAGCGAGCCGCTTCACTAAAGTGATGTCTCCATGCATATCTCCTGCTGCGAGTATTCTCATGATTTTTAGGTAATGGAAAGTGGTTTATAAGGATTTATAATCAGTTTTATTCTATATACATAAATGTATACTAAAGAAATAAAAAGAGAATATATCAGACCAGAACATAATGGCGAAAGCGAAGAAACTGCATTATCCTGTAAAGGAGAGTAAGCTAAGATGTCCTCTTCTCTCGCTCATGATCAAGAGGCCGTGGGCGATCGTGGTCGCGCTTGCCCTCCTCTTCGCATTCACTTCAGCGAAAGAAGAGACCGGCAAGATAACCTATTCTGGCAATGAGACAATCTATGACGAGGTTCTTGAGACAGTCAGGGAAAAATACAATGAGACGACCTATGTCGAGAAAAGCATCCCTTACTCAGTGAGGACCTGCACAGAGCCATCATACATCCCATACAGATATGATTATGAGATGAGCATCGATTCAGAGACAAGCGGCGGGAAGAGACTCATCACCTGCATCGCGGATGTCGCGAATCTTGAGGATAGGTCAGGCAACTTCACATTCTATGTCGCGATAACAAGGAGCGATGGGATAACTTCAGACTATCTCGACCAGACAAAAGAGATAGCCGCGAATTCGATCGCCGCATTCATGTGGGAGTATGAGACTGACCTCGATAAGACGGCAACCTGTACCCTCAAAGCAGAGAAGATTGACCTCTATCCAAGATGCGAGAAAGTTGTCGATGGTGTGACAAGGACTATCTCGATCCCAAAGACCGTCGAGAAAGAGAGAAATATCACCGTCCTGAAGAGAGTCCCGCGCATAATAGATGTCGAGAAAGAGAGCGAGGGGACAGTCTATGTGAATAGGATGTTCGGCTATCGGCAGGGATTCTATCTTGGATACTGAACTGAGACGACAAAAAATTTATTAATGCGCGGTCAGGTGATTCTTGAAATGACGATGATGCCACAGAGAGACAATATCGATTCTATTATGGATTTGGAGAGGATGCGCTGGGAGAAATTCGATGATGCGCTTGAGGGAAGAATAGTATCCGGATTAGATGAATTGAAAAAGACAGTCTGCGGGAAAGGGGAAGAAATCATCAGAAAAGATACGAGAAACATGCAGTTTGTCGGCGAGATATATGCGAAGAATGCCCTGGGGAAATTCCCGATGTACGTAGCATACGGGTGCCCAGGGGGCCACATTGTCATCGGGATGTCTGATATCGAGAAGGTCGGAGGCGAGAGGACAAGAGGGCCTCAAGGATACATATTGAGGTGCAAAAACCCTGGATGCGGAAAAGAACTCGAGCGATACTCTGCAGGATTCATCGATTAAAAGAGAGCTGCAGGATATTGTCAACTAAACGTGAGTTTTATATATAAGTTCTTATATTATACCTC
>CAYNNM010000053.1:0-6149 GCA_964398575.1 uncultured Methanosarcinales archaeon | reverse complement strand
ACGAGGTATAATATAAGAACTTATATATAAAACTCACGTTTAGTTGACAATATCGGAAACAGGTTAACTTTATATATTAAGGGCGGTTTTTGAGGCCTGAAAAATGGCTAAGAAGGCTAAAGAGAAGGCAGAGAAGAAGGAAGTGAGGCAGCCAGAGCTCAATATCGGGCTTATCGGCCACGTAGACCACGGAAAGACCACCCTCACTAAGGCCTTGACAGGCAAATGGACAGACACCCATTCTGAGGAGATAAAGAGAGGGATTACAATCAGGCTCGGATATGCCAATTCCACATTCCGCAGATGCCCAAAATGCGATGATCCTGAATGCTACACGACAGATGAGAAGTGTCCGGTGCACGGGGATGAGACAGAGATAGTGAGAGTAGTCTCATTCGTCGATGCTCCAGGACACGAGTCGCTTATGGCGACCATGCTTGCCGGAGCGACCATAATGGATGGAGCCATCCTTCTTGTGGCAGCGAACGAGACCTGCCCTCAGCCGCAGACAAGGGAGCACCTCTCTGCCCTCGAGATAATGGGTATAAAGAATGTCGTTGTTGTCCAGAACAAGATCGACCTTGTCCCGCCAGAGAAAGCAGAGAAGAACCATGAGCAGATAAAGGCGTTCCTGAAGGGAACCGCGTATGAGGGCTCGCCGATTGTCCCGATATCTGCTCAGCACAAAGTCAACATAGACCTTCTCATAAAGACCATCGAGGAGATAATATCTACTCCGAAGAGGGATTCCTCGAAGGAGCCTATGATGTTTGTCGCAAGAAGCTTCGATGTCAATAAGCCGGGAAGCGATCCGAGAAAAGCGATCGGAGGCATCCTTGGCGGAGCCCTTGTCCAGGGAAGATTCTCGGATGGGGAAGAGATAGAGATACGCCCTGGAAGGAAAGTCGAGAAGGAAGGGAAGGTCACCTGGCATCCGATAAAGACAAAGATAGCGGGCCTTCGCACAGGAGAGGATCCTGTCAGCGAAGTAGGCCCTGGCGGCTCGATAGCCATACTGACTGAGCTTGACCCAGCTATCGTGAAATCAGATTCAATGACGGGCTCGGTCGTCGGCCACAGCGGAAAGATGCCTCCTGTCTGGTACAAGGCGACGATGGAGCCGCATCTTCTCGAGCGTGTCGTCGGGACAAAGGAAGGGGAGAAGGTGGAAGCGATCAAATTGGGGGAAGCTCTTATGCTCAATGTCAATTCTGCGACGACAGTCGGCATTGTCCGCGAGCTTGGGAAGAACAAGTTCCACGCAGAGCTCAAGATACCGATATGCGCTGAGAAAGGCTCGCGAGTGACGATATCAAGAAGGGTCGGCACAAGATTCAGATTGATAGGATACGGAATGATCCTTGGGGAGTAGATTTTTATAGTTCTTCGGATTAACTGATGATATGAGAGCGCCTCTTGTCGCAGGGCAGTTCTATGAAGGGACGAAAGAGAAGCTGATCGAACAGATAGAGGAATCCTTCAGGAAGGGAGATACGTTTCCTTCAGAGAAGCGAGATAAGCGAGTCATCGCGGCAATAGTCCCGCACGCAGGATATGTCTTCTCCGGAAAAGCCGCGGCGCAGGCTGTGAAGGAGATAGCTGAATCGGATGCTGAGGTCTTTGTCATCCTCGGCGTGAATCATCAGGGAAGCGGGAAAAACACGACGACAGACGAGGATTTCTTAACCCCGCTTGGAACTGCGAAGATAGATAAAGAGCTCCTCGCTATCCTCAAGAGAGATTGTGGGCTCGAAGTGAACGAAGAGGCGCACAGGCACGAGCACTCGATGGAGGTCATCCTTCCGATGCTGCAGTATGCGGTGAAGAAGTTCGCATTTGTCCCGCTGATGGTGTCTTTTGATCCTGAGAATCTTGGAAGAGCGCTTCGGAAGGGTGTCGAGGAATACACGAAGAAGACGAAAAAAAAGGTCTGTGTCATCGCGTCGGCAGATATGACTCATTTTGGGATGAGCTACGGATTTATGCCTTTCTCAGAGAATATCAGGGAGAGGCTGTACTCTCTTGATCGGGGAGCGATAGAGCTTATCCTGAAGAAGGATGCGAAAGGATTCCTCAATTATATCGAGGAGACAAAGGCGACTATCTGCGGCAGGAACACTATCGCGAGCCTTCTCTCATATCTTGAGAAAGAGAGAGTGAAGGGGGAGCTTCTTGATTACTACACATCAGCCGATGTGATGGGAGATCATAGGACTGCTGTCGGATACGCTGCAATAGTGTTCAGGCCCTCTTGAGAACTTGGCGATACAAGTATACCCCAAGAGCTGCTGCCGCGAAAGCGATGAATGCGCCCTTGGCATTCTCTGCTCTGCCAGGCTCAAGGACTGCATCGCCAGTCAGCATATTCTTCGGAAGAAGACCTTTCAGAAGATCAGCTGCCCTCTCGCGGAGAGTCTTTCGGGGGGATTTCTCCTCGCTTGAGCTACTCTCCTTCTCCTCTTTCTTATCTTCCTTCTCTGATTCCTTCGCCTCTTTCCTCTCGCTCTTAAGAAGCGCCTTCGACTCCTTCTTCGCGGAATTATCCTTCGCTTTCTCCTCTGGCGGAACAGCATACTCCAGAAGATTGTTATCCTCGTTCTCTTCCTCGACGGAATTCTCGATATCGACAAAGATCTTCAGCCCGCTATTTAGCGGCACATTAAGCTCCTTCGATGAGCCAGAATCGAGATAATCGATTGTCTCATGATGCACCATCTCATCCATGAGGTATGCGAAGATCGAGAAGCCGAATGCCGGCGAATTCGAGTTCCTGACAACGACTTTTCCTCCTTCGATTAAGAGGGAAAGATCAGACAGAAGCGGTCTCTCGAAAGAAGCGTAGCTGATATGGTCTGTCGTCGCAAAATAAAGCTCTCCGCCGTGCTCTACAACTATCCGGAAAGGGCCTTCTGCCCTCTTGAGGTAGAGTTCCCTAAGATCGATCCTGGTTCCAGATATAAGAAGCTCGCCGGATAAGTCATAGACTCTCGCATCGCCGCTTGGCTCTATCGATAGATAATCGTAGAGAGAATCGCCATCCGTGTCCTCAAAAAGGAAGGATGCGTTTCTTTCTTTTGGTTCAGGGAGCGCATCGATCGTCTCGGGATCGAAATTGGCTGCCTGAAAAGAGAACCTCTTTCGCAGCGATATCTCATCCTCGATGACTGTGAGAAGGATCGTGTAATCTCCGCTTGGCACTTTCGCTATCGTGCCGGAGAACCTTGCGCCGGTCGAGTTGAATTCGCTGTGGGAGACGAAGAGCGAATCTTTCGTGATGTCGAAGAATACCTTTCGTGTTCTGCTCCCGTTGAAGATGATCTCCGAATATATCGAGTCGTTCTTCCCGTTTGCGTCTGTATCAATCGGCGAGAATGACGGGGATGCGGATATCCGCTCGATAGTGAAATCATAGAGGTCGGAGAGCGAAGCGCAGGAGATAGGGATGATGAGGAGAAGAAAAACGAATGCCTTCATAGTCATTACTCTGAGATTTAAATTAATAAATCTTTCCAATACTTTTAAAAACAGCATCGGAAATCGATAACTATGCCAACAGAGAAAGATGCTATCGGAATGATTGCGGAATACACTGGGAAGAGGAATGTCCGGCTCACTGAGAGAGGGAACTTCGCGATATTCGCTGCGATGCATCTTGCGGCAAGACTGAGCGGCAATGAAACCATACTTGTCCCTGACCAGGGCGGGTGGATATCATTCGAGACCTATCCGAAGCTTGCTGGCATCCGGACAGTGAAAATAAGGACAGATTCTGGGCTGATCGACCTTGATGACCTTAAGGAGAAGATACGGAACGAAAAGCCATTCGCATTCATCGTGACATCCCTCGCGGGATACTGTGCCGAGCAGGAGATGGAGAAAATACATACAATATGCAAGGAGAAAGGGTGTCTCTTGATCGAGGATGCCACAGGAATTATCGGAAAAAAGACCTATGGCGACATTGTTGTCGGCTCATTCGGGCACTGGAAGCCTGTCGATCTCGGATATGGGGGCTTTATCGCGAGCGACTACTCATTTAGTGCTATAGATGACATATTCTCGATGTCGAAGACCAATTTCGACTATGGGAAGCTCCTGAAGAGATTAAGAGGCGTGAAGAAAAGAACCTTGAGACTCGAGAGAAGATGCGCCGATGTGAAGAAGGACCTGAGAGGATTCGACATACTGCACAGCGAGAGGAAGGGGCTCAATGTGATCGTGCGGTTCCGAAGCGAGGATGAGAGGAAGAAGATAATCGCGTACTGCGGGAAAGAGGGCCTCGAATATGTCCTTTGCCCGAAGAATATCCGAGTGATGGATGATGCAGTGTCTATCGAAGTTAAGAGGCTCGATTAGAAAACTATAAAAACAGGAGATATTGTTTTTTCTGGCATGGCACTGAAATACCCTGAATCGATGGATGAATGCATCTATTTCACCAACAGGACTATCGATGATAAAGGGAAAGCGATGTGTTGGGTCTTCAAGGAGCATTGCCCAAGATGCAAGAAAGGCCTGATGGCTAAACCGAGAGATGAGAAGACTGGCAAGCCGAAGATACGGGCCAAGGAGTACGTCTGCCCGGAGTGCAGCCACACTGTCGAGAAGAAAGAATACGAGGATACCCTGACAGCGAATGTCGCTTACACGTGCCCATCGTGCCAGCACAAGGGTGAGGTGAGCACGCCTTTTAAGCGCAAGATGATAGATGGTGTGCAGACTCTGCGGATAAAGTGCGAGAAATGCTCGGCCAACATAGATATAACGAAGAAGATGAAACTCGGGAAATCGAAGCGCGACGCTGATGCTGGCGACGATGATGATGAATAAGAACGAATCTATTTCTTCTCTTCCTCGAGCTTGACACCGAGATCAGACAACGCCTTGATGTGCATCTGCATAAGCTGCTCGACCACATTAGCCATCTTGAGAAGCTCGTTGCGCTCCTTAGCGAGAGTCGTGAGCGCGCCCTTGTGGAAACCTATCTCTTCGTCTTTGGATATGTTGTGAGTCATGGTTTTTGGAATGTAGGAGCCATATATAATAGTTTCGTGGAGGCTTATTTACTGAATGCAACAACAATACAGGCGGCAGACGGACTTGTTTCGCAAGTCCTGGCGACCACCCCATAACCCGGGTCGCCCTGCGCCATTGTTGTTGCTTGATCATCATTTCGCGAAAGTGCTAAGCACTTTCGCCATATTTTGAGGTGGGTGGTCGGGGGAACTGGAAGGAGGGCCATTAGAAAAAATAATTTAAAGAAATCAATAATTAAAACTAAAATCAAGAGAGGACTTTCTTGAACTTGCCCACAAACTTGTGCGGCTTTATCAGATACTCAAATCTGTTGGGGTTTTTCGCTGTAGCTTCGAAGAGCGGAACGCTCTTCTTAAGACCAAAGGCAGGCAGATCTTTTGGCATAAGCTCCTTGAGGACTGGAGTTTTCCTGTAATGCGAGTTCTTGACGATAGTCGGTCCGGCCTCATCGATGATGTAGTATGCGGCGCCGTGACGCTTCTTTATCGGCGCATAGTCAGATGAGAAATCTCCATCGACGATATTCGACATGATAAGAAGCCCATCTGTTGTGTTGATCGTGATGTGGCCAAAGTTCGGCGGGAT
Organism: uncultured Methanosarcinales archaeon; assembly: GCA_964398575.1. GTDB lineage: Archaea > Nanobdellota > Nanobdellia > Woesearchaeales > CAIVOO01 > CAYNNM01. The sequence continues at coordinate 527 of CAYNNM010000053.1, read as the reverse complement.
AAGGATCTTGTCTCCTTTCTCAGCGACGATTAAGTAGTTGTCTGATACCTGGTTGGCTTTGCTGATCTTCTCAATCAAGATGTGAGCCTCGCCGTGCAGGATCTCATAGACTTCGGGGTAAGAGATGTGGCCATATTCCATAGGGTGATAGTGTCCAGCAGTCTTGTTGTACTCTCGGCCTATCTTCGCCGGGAAGATGACAGTCACATCATACCGGAGGGATTTTTTCCTCATCGCCTCTGTGCGGGCGACATCACGGTACATGAAGTAGAGCTTTCTGTCGCCCTTGACCTTTCTGCCGTCGAGGCAGACATCGCGCATCTGCGATAGCAGCCGGATGTCGGGCTTGAGTTTCTCTCCGGAGAGATACATCGCTTTTTTCTTCTCATCGAACTTCAGAGGAAGGCCGGATATCTTCGAGAGGTTGAGCATGATGCGATAGAGGAATCCTGGTTTAAAAATGTTTGGATGAAAAGGGCTCTGTCCTAAATCTCTTAAAACGCAAAATATATAACCCGCAAGGGCTG
>CAYNNM010000052.1:0-6160 GCA_964398575.1 uncultured Methanosarcinales archaeon | reverse complement strand
ACCTCAGAGATCCCTCCCTCTTTCTCGAGGACATCTCCTATGTCCTTCCGGACGACTATCGGGCTTCTGAAGATAAGATAGACTATGAGCGTGACAGATGCGAGGAGTCCGAGATAGAATAGCGCGAGGTAGTTCTCCCTCACCTCTATCAGTTCCTTCTCGCCAGATTTCAATGTGACTGTCCAGGCAATCGCGTTCTCCTCTCCTCTGTAATCGCCTTCTGGCTCTGTCCTCGTGAATATGTTCCTGAATCTTGTGGATGGGTAAGCGATGACCTGCTCTTTCGCCACATTCCCGTCATTCTCAAGAACGATGGTCGTGGTCTTCTTGAGGAACGATTCTCCAGTCATCACTTCTTTCTTGAATGGCTCATTGTATGATATCACCTCATACTCGTATGAGTCAGATGAGATCTTCCTCCCGTTCCTTGTTATCTCGGCGGTGATGGTGTCTTTTCCCGGAGCCGATGCCTTGTCGAGATCCACCGAGAACTCGACTGCCTTCTCCTCATTAGGGAGGAGAGTCATCGCGACTCTTCTTGAGACGAACCTGCTATTCAAGGAGAGCTCCATCTCGCCGAGCTCCGCAGGATTGTTGTTCTTCACAATGACCCTTGTCGTCAGCCTCTTCCTCGGGTCGACAAGCTCAGGATGGTTTATCTTCGTCGACACGCTGATGGGATACTCCTTCTTCGACGGCGAGACCTCCATATAGAGTATGTATCTCGCCTCATCGTCAGTGGTCTTCGACCTCGCTATTATCTCGACGCTGTATTTTCCGGGCGCTATCTGGTAGCTCGGTGTGATGAATAGTATGGTCGATGCGCTTGATTTTGAGAAGACCTTGAATCCAGTGGTGTAATCAGGAAGAGGATCTGTCTTGATCAGCCACTCGAACCCTTTCGTGTATATCTGGTATGTGTCTGTGAATGTCTGGTTGTTATGCACTGTGAGTATCAGTCTTGCGGATTCATCCTGGGCGATGCTTGCCCTTCCCGGACTTATGCCTACTGAGAACTCTTCAGCGAGCCCGATGGCCGAAAGAGCTATGAATACTGCCAAAAAAAGCGTTTTTCTCATCAAATTGCCCCTTTTTGCCTCTCTTTGGCATAATTCTTGGTTTATCGCTTTAAATACTTTTCGAGAGAGTCATTTATAAACCTTATAAGCAAACATTTATATCCATTATATCAATCCCAAAAGCGATGGAGAAGAAGGATTTCCTGAAGAAGCTCAAGAGCCACGATGTGGGAGATGATTTCCGCAAGAAATCCGCTCCGATGATAGAGAGGCTCTTCGAGAAAGGGGTAGATGATAAGAGCCGCAAGCTTGGGATGGATGCGGTCCTTAAGATCTACCGGAACCAGGCGGCGTTCAAGAAATCCGCAGACAGGCTCGCGGAGAGCCTGAAGAAGGCCGCAGTCAAGAAGCGCAAGTTCAGGCTGAGATGATTTTTTCTAGAAGAATCCGCCAAGGGCGCTTCCGATTATCTTTGTCGCTATCCAGAACACTACCATCGATATTATCATGAATCTCGGGATATAGGACAGTCCTGGCTTGATGTCCCCCTTCCTTATTATCGCGATGATGAGCGATGAGAAGAACGCGGTTATCAGGAGAAGGGCTATGCTGAATATCTGGAAATCAGCGAAGGAGATGCTCACTCCGCCGGGATTGAGCGCGACACCTGTTGTCGCGCCTCCGCCGGATGCGCTCGCCATCCTCTTTATGAGGCCGCTTACGATGACAAGCAATTGCCCAGAGAGCGCGAAAAGGACCGGCGCCGCGACAATCGCCGCGAAGCTGATGAAGATGACATATGTTGTGACATTCGCGCTCATCTCTTTCTTGATTGTCCTTGATTCCTGGATGTTGTTCGAGATCCTGTTCAGGAGATAGCCAAGCTCTCCTCCTGCCCTCATTCCCTCGATGAGCAGGTTTATCGAGCGGTCGAGCACGCCTGAATTGTATTTCGCAGTGAATTTCATCAGGGCGACCTCAAGGTCCTCTCCGCTCAGTGTCTCTTTCGCGACTGTCTCGATCTCCTTCGCAAGAACGCCGAATCTTGGCCTGACAGAGAACCAGAGCGCCTGGTCTATCGGCATCCCTGCGCGGATGTTCGCGCTTGTGAGCTCAAGGAAATCGGGAAGGACATCTTCGATATCCTGGGTCCTCCGGAAGATCTTGAAGTCTATCATCAGGAAGAAGAGGAGATATAGTATCAGTATCAATAGCACGAATATGAGTATCCATATGATGATCATCAGAAGCATCACATAGATTATCGGATAGTCGAACTTTATGCTGAAGAAGTAGACTATGTATATCGAGAAGAGGAAATTCAGGAATATCGCGAAATAGAATATGCTCTTGGCTATCTTCGCGGGCTCGGCCTCGATGCCTGCCTTCGCGAGGTACACATTGAAGAGGCGCGCGAGCCGTAGATGCAGGCTCATCTTGACCTTCTCTTTCGCCTTCTTCGCTATGCTATCGGAGAGTTTTTTCGGATCTATGCCTGCTTCGCCCTTCAGATCAGCATCCTTCGCCTCTTTCTTCTCTTCCTTCTTCCTCATCTTATAGGTCCACCGCCGGCCTCGATGATTTTATCATCTGCACGAACATGAACTGCATGAATCCGAGTGCCACAGCGAATACTGAGAGAGTCGTCCTGTCGATATCCATCGATATGAAATTCGAGAGTATGATGACCATCGTGACCCCGAGTGTCGGGAGGATGACTGCAATCATCATATAGAACATCGCTATCGGGTTCAGCTTCCTTCCGTATTCTTTCACCTTTATCATCTGCTCTTTGGTTATCTGCTCGATTACTGAGTTGAGAGAATGCGATATGTCCGCTCCTGTCTTCAGGGAATTGATAATCTGCCAGAGTATCTTCCTGTAGTTCTGCGAAGGAGTGTACTCTATCGCCTCGTTTATCGCATCCTCGATAGTGGTTCCCATATCGACTGTCTCGATTATCTCGTTGAAGTATTTCCCGATGACTTTGTAGTTCTTCGCGACATTGCGGAGAGAATCGTAGAGGGGGACGCCTGACTCAAGCTCTATTATCAGGAATCTTCCGGCGAAGACTATCTCTTTGTCTATCTCCCTCTCTTTCTTCAGTATCCGGACATCCGGAAGCTTTAGGAAATAGAAGAACAGCATTATGAAAAGCACAGGGGTGAAGAGGAAGAGGAAGCTTAGCAGCACATTCAGCTTCAGAAGCAGCATCGCCATCACGAATACGACACCAGTCGTCATATAGAATGATGTGAAGACTGTCTTCTTGACAAAATCCTCTGGCCTATCAGGCATCCCTGCCTGCTTGAGCTTGAGCGATAGCCCTGGGAAAACCCTCGCTACCCTGATGAAAATCGTGCTTGACATCTATTTCTTCCCTTTCTTAAGATCCTTCTCTATCTTCTCGAGCTTGCTCATCGCGTGATGGCTTTTGCCCTCTTTCTTCGCCAAGGCCTTCTTCCCTTCCTCTGCCTTGGCAAGCGCTTCCGGCAGCGCCTCAATGGCTTTCTCTGCCTCCTTCCTGACAATGCTCTCGAACTTCTTCCCTGACTTCATGAACTTGAATAGCTCCTCTTTCTCAGTGTAGTATCTTCCCATGACAAGGCCGACATCGTTTATGTCATTGATATTCTCCTTCGCGAGCCATTTGAGCACAGCCTCCTTGTCGCGTAGATCGTGCTCTATCTCGCTCTTCGAGAATCCTGCGTATGTCTCGAGATTCTCGAAGATGACCTTCGATCTCGAGGACGAGATGAGATTATCCTTCTTAAGGTCATACTGCTTGACGACATTCGCAGTCGCATCATCGTTTATCTCCGCTATCTGGAAAGTCCTGCGTAGACCGCTTCTCCTGTTCCTGTACTGGACTATGACGAGGCTCAGCGCCGGAAGCATGGTCTTCGGTATCTCGATAGGCTTATTCGTAAGCCTAGTTATCGTCTCCTGGGCATTGTTCGCGTGGACCGTCGCGTAGACAGAGTGACCTGTGTGTATGGCCTCGAAGAGGACCTCTGCCTCCTCCTTCCGCCTGATCTCTCCGACAAGTATCCTATCCGGCCTCATCCTCAGCGAATTGACAAGAAGATTAAGCATAGTGATGGCTCCTTTTCCTTCGGTGTTCGGAAGCCTTGTCACCATAGGGACCCAGTGGAGGAATTTCGGGAGCTGTATCTCGCGGGTATCCTCGATGGAGATGACCCTCTGGTTCGGAGGGAAGAAATTGGAGACGGCATTGATCATCGATGTCTTTCCGGAAGCTGTGCCTCCTGCGACAAGGGCGCTCATCTCGTACTGGATAGCGGACCATATCACTGCCGCGCCATCGACCGAGATGGTCTTCGAGTTGATGAAATCAGTTATCGTCCAGGGCTTCGATGCGAACTTACGCAAGGTGATCGTGTTCCCGTTCGTGGATATCGGCATCAGGGTAGCATTCACCCTGTCTCCCGTCGACATATTCGCATCCATCAGCGGATCGAGGATGGTTATCTGTCGGCCTATCTTCCTCCCTATCATCGTGGAATAGTGCTTTATCTGGTCCTCATCCTTGAGGCGGATGGTTGTCTTGAGCCAGCCGTGCTTGCGGTGGTAGACCCAGACAGGGTCGTCTGCGCCGTTTATCGCTATCTCCTCGAGAGAATGGTCATCCATCAGTATCTCGACAGATCCCATCCCGAGGCTGCGCTGGATGAGATACGATGTGAGGAACGCTATCGCCTTATCGTCGACATCAGGGAAGTATTTCTTGATGAGGATGTTTATCGTCTCCTCGAACTTCTCCTGGACGATGCTTGTCTTCTTAGGATCGGTGATGTCGACCATCCCGAGATTGACCTCCTTGATGAGCTCCTGGCGGATCTTCTCGAGGATTATCTCGGTGTTCTTCGAGATCGTCGCGATCGAGACCTCGTATGTCGGGACGAATTCGCCGTCCTTCTTGTAGATCTTGATCGTTATCGGCATCTGCCCTGAATTAAAATTATACGTGTCTATGTCTTTCATCCTGCACCTCTTCTCCCTGAATCACTTCTTCTTGAATAGCCCGTAGAGATCCTCAAGGTCCTTCTTGAACGCTCCCTTCTTCTTCTCAAGCTCGCCGAACTTCTTCTCGAGCTCATCCACCCCTTCCTTGATGTTCTGCTTCTTCGAAGCTGTCTCGAACACCTTTATCCTCACGAGGAAATCCTGCATCATCTTCTCGAGCTCCTTCTCTTCCTTGTCGAGCGAGTCTATTATCTTCTCGGCCTTCTCCTTCTTCGAGATCACATCCTTGAACCTCTCGGAGGCCTGCTCGCCTTTCTTGGCTATCTCTGAGACGCTCTTCTCGTGCTCCTTTATGAGCGAGATGAGCTCGTCTATCTTTCCAGAATACTTCCTGATGTATTCCTCGCTCTCCTTCTTGTACTCCGAAAGCGATCCCTTCTTCTTCTCTATCTCCTTCCTTATCTCATCGCTCCTCTTCGCGAAATCGCTCATATCGCCTTCCGCCTTCTTCAGTTTCCCTTCCTCTTCCTTCAGCCTTCTCTCGACATCCTCGAATTTCTTCTCGGCATCCTTCTCCTCATCGAGGTATTTCTGGAGCCCTCTTGTCATCTCGGCGTATCTTCCTTCCTCATCCGCGAGCTGCGAGCCCATGACCTTGATGTTCTTCTCGAAATCCGCCTTCTGCTTGATGAGACTCTCCTCGAGCTCCTTCTTCATCTTGCTGTACTTCTCGAGCTTCTCTATCTCGCCCTTGGCCTTCTCGAACTCGGAGCCGAAGCTCTTCTTAAGCTCGAGAAAATCATTCTTTATCTCTGAGAGAGCGTCCTTCTCCTTCTCGAGATACGCAAGGCCTGATTCCGCCTTCCTCTTCATATTCTCCTTGTCAGCGGAGAAGCGCTTGACCTTGTCAGCTATCTCCTTGTCTGAGAATGCCTTCGGTATGAGATACGGTGTCGTGAACTTGTACTCGATGGTTATTATTCCCTCTTCCTCAAGGAACGCTGCCCACTCCTCGACAGATGACTGGGAGACGCCAAGCTCCTTTGAGGCATCCTTCATAGAAATCCTCTTCTTCGCAGAGACCAGGCTCACAAGCTTATCTACTCCTGTCTCGATGCTTGCTTTCTGCTGAGCCATTAAACGAACCCCTTTAC
>CAYNNM010000051.1:0-6245 GCA_964398575.1 uncultured Methanosarcinales archaeon | reverse complement strand
TGACCACCAAATGTGGTCAATTAAGCGGAACTAAAAACGGGATAGCACAATCGTCTGCATCCGGTGACAAAGAAAGGATTTTATACATCATCCCGTAGATTTGCCGATGCCTTTCGCGACACTCGATGATTCCCTTGTCCATAAAGATGGATTCTATGTCTATACCCACGCTCTTGTGAGGGGAAGGAAGAAGAGGATATTTGTCTTGACATGGACTAAGGACAATGAGCTCCCGGCGCATGAGATCGAGCGCAGGCTATGTCATTTTCTGGAAAGGACCCTTGGCTCATATTCGCTGATAGCCTGCGCGCACTACAACCAGTACAGGTCCATATTCCGGAAGATGTTCATGAGCATAAACGACCCGAATAAGATGCATTTCTCTGAGAAAGTAAGGGATGATTTCAAGGACGCGGATCAGCTGGCGAGAGCTGTCGCGTATATGCGTCTTGAGGAGCTCATAGATAAAGAGCATCATCTTTAAAAATAATCATTCATTTCCGCCCTCTATGCACGATTTCAGACTGACCTCGGAATTCTCGCCGAAGGGCGATCAGGAGAAGGCGATAAAAGAGATAGTCGCAGGTTTCCGCTCGGGTAAGAAGATACAGACATTGCTTGGTGTCACCGGCTCCGGGAAGACCTTCACGATGGCGAATGTGATAGCGGAGCTTAAGATCCCGACGATAATCATATCCCACAACAAGACTCTGGCCGCGCAGCTCTATTCCGAGTTCAAGCAGTTCTTCCCGAAGAATAATGTCGAGTATTTCGTCTCATACTATGATTACTATCAGCCGGAATCCTACATCGCGGCGACAGACACATATATCGAGAAGGATGCGCAGAAGAACGAGAAGATAGAGAAGCTGCGCCTCGCGGCGACGACATCCTTGCTGACCCGCCCAGACACCCTTGTCGTCGCGTCAGTCTCCTGCATCTACGGCATCGGCGACCCTTCGACCTACAAGGAGATGGCATTCTCAGTGAAGAAGGGGCAGTCGCTCTCCCGCTCCCGCTTCATCGATCTATTGCTTGACTTGCAGTATGAGCGCAATGAGATGGAGTTAAAGCAAGGCCGTTTCCGCGTCAAGGGAGATACAGTCGATCTGATGCTCGGCTACGCTGACCAGGTATACCGGATTGAATTCTTTGGCGATGAGATAGATGGGATAAAGGTCCTTAGGAAAGAGACCCTTGATCTTATCGAGAAGCCGGATTCGCTCGACATCTATCCTGCGAAGCATTTTGTCATCCCTGAATCCGAGAAGAAGACTGCTATCGAGTCGATACGGGCAGAGCTTGCGGAGTGGCTGCCGAGCCTTGAGCCGCTCTTCGCCCACCGCCTGAAGCAGCGCACTAATTATGATGTCGAGATGATACAGGAGCTTGGATTCTGCAACGGAATCGAGAATTATTCAAGGCATTTCGATGGCAGGGCCGCGGGGACTCCTCCATACTGCCTGCTCGACTTCTACCCTTCAGAGTTCCTGATGATTATCGATGAATCGCACGTGACTATCCCTCAGGTGCATGGGATGTACAAAGGAGATCGCTCGCGAAAGCAGGCCTTGATAGATTACGGATTCAGACTGCCATCTGCCCTCGATAACCGGCCCTTGAAGTTCGAGGAGTTCGATTCGAAGTTCCTTCGCCGCGCGAATGTCCTTTTCGTCTCCGCCACTCCGTCTGACTACGAGAGGAAGGAATCATCGCAGATAGTCGAGCAGATCATCAGGCCGACAGGCCTTGTCGATCCTGCAATAACTGTGAAGCCGACTGACGGACAGGTAAATGACTTATTGTCTGAGATAGAGAGGACAGTCTCCTCCGGCAATCGCGTGTTCGTGACGACGCTGACAAAGCGGACTGCCGAGGACCTCTCTGATTTTCTGCTGAAGAAAGGCGTCAAGGCCAAATACCTGCACTCTGAGATAGACACTGTCGAGCGGACCGAGATAATCCGTGATTTGCGGTTGGGTAAGTTCGATGTGCTTGTCGGCATCAATCTCCTGCGAGAGGGCCTCGATGTCCCTGAAGTCGCTTTGGTCGCTATCCTCGACGCAGACAAGGAAGGCTTCCTGCGGAATACCAAATCCCTCATCCAGACAATCGGCCGCGCCGCTCGAAATGTCGACGGGCGCGTCGTGATGTACGCTGACAATATGACTGATTCGATGAAGCAGGCTATCTCCGAGACAGAACGTCGACGAAAGCTGCAGATGGACTACAACAGGAAGCACGGCATCACCCCGCAGACGATCAAGAAGAGGATCCAGGACAAATTGGTCGAGATAGAAGGCATCAAGAAGAAGATCCCGAAGAAAGAAGTCCCTGCTTACCTGATTGAATTGGAAACGAAGATGAAGCTCGCTGCCGAGAATCTCGATTTCGAATCCGCTATCGAACTGCGGGATGAGATCGAGAGAGTAAAAAAGACCTGGATATGAAGAAGAGCAGCTACTGAAACTCACTTCCTCTTGAACAATGCCATGTAGTTGAATAGCCCGACAGAGAAGGAATCTGATCTCGCGAATCCGTGCTTTTCCGCGATAGCTTCGACTTCATCAGAAGATAATTTTATCGAAAATCGGCGCAATACCTCGTTTTTTAAGACGAAGATACACGCCGAAAACATCAGGATCGCGCCGATTTGCGATCCCGAAAATGCGCCGCCATAAGTGCGAGTCGTAATACCTCGGCCTTCAGGCCGAGGATAGGTGAGCTAATATTTTCAGTGGCGCATTTTCGTTATCTCGCTTGGTGGGCCGAAAAGGCTCCTTTTCCTGAACTCGATCACTCCGAACCGGCCGCCTTTCTTGAGCACTCGCGCTATCTCCTTTAGCGCAGCGTCCTTGTCCTCGAAACCGTGCAGGACATTGGACAGCAATACAGAATCGACAGAACCTGATTTTAGCGGTATCTTCCTCTCCGCATCCGCCTCTATCGCCTCAAAGCCCCGCTCCTTCATCCGGAGAATGGATGGCTTATGCTTGTCAAGGCCGATAAGATTCTTAGTCAATCCAGACGCCGCGAGAAGATAGTCTCCGGGACCTGCGCCTACATCGAGGAATACATCGTTCTTTCGGACAAGAGCGCCAATCGCCTTCTTCACATCTATCATCATGGACGATGATTTCCCGCCGTGCTCGTGCGCCATGGATTGAGCGATAGACAGCAGTTTAAATAGATTGTGCACTCTAGCTTCAATTCTGTTCAAACCTTGAAGAACATTTAAATAGCTCTCCCCACATCATCTCTTAAATGAAGAAGGCAATATTCATCATCGGAATCATCGCACTCCTATTTCTCGCCTCCTGCAGCGAAGGACCTGAGAAGAAGGTCGAGAAGAGGATAGCATCTTTCGATGAATGCGTCGCGGCAGGGAATCCAGTCATGGAGTCCTATCCGAGGCAATGCAGGGCTGATGGCGAATTATTCGTCGAGAAGATCGATCGCGCTCCCGAAAATACGGCTGATGTCTCCTGCGCCACTGACGATGACTGCGAGACACCCATGGAATATCTCATCAGGTCGGACTGCCCTTACTCATCGAAGTGCATCGAAGGACGGTGCGAGATCGTATGCCGATTCCCTGAATCCGACGGAACAGGGGCAAGTTCAGAATGCCCTGATCCGCGTCCAGAGATGTGCACGATGGACTTTGATCCTGTCTGCGGCTACAGCGAGCAGACGATCTACTGCATAAGGGCGCCGTGCCCGCCGATTGTCACGAAGAAGACATACGGCAATGCCTGCACTGCCTGCGCAGACAGCAAGGTCACCTATTGGATACAGGGCGAGTGCCAGCAATAGCTTTAAATAATTCTCTTCCTTTTTCCATAATGCATGAAACTCGCGAAGATAAGGAAGGATGTCGCCGAGAGAATCCCCGCAACTCACATGCCGAAGGATTTTAAGCTCGACAGGAGAGGATATTTCCTGATAAAGACGGAGAATAAAAAAATCATCGTCGGATACTGCACGAACAGCCACATCCTCAAGAAAGAGATATTCGGCACAAGCGCTGAAGCGATATACAATACGATGATCAGGGAAAAGCTCGTCGGAAGCCTGCAGCACGCAGCATACCTCGGTCACGAGCTGGCGCGCGCAGAGGCCGCTTTAAGGAGCAGGAAGAAGTACGTCCAGGACAAGGGGATGCGTTTCTGATTGATAAGTTTTATATCTTCATTCCAATACCTGATTCTATGCTAAGGGAATATGTCGATGATCTCGAGGAGAAGGTGCTTGATGCTATATCGCATCTTGAGATATCTGATTTTAATGCGCAGCGCCTGATGAACGAGATCGCTCTGCTGAAAAGCCATCATCTCGAATCATATCTTCATAGCCTCCGTGTCGCGCTTCTCGGAGTCGATGCTGCCGGGTTCCTCTCTATCCCGAAAAAACCCCTCTTCTACGCAGGGCTTCTCCACGACATCGGAAAGACTGAGATCGATTCCGAACTGCTCTCGAAGAAGACTCCGTACACCGACGAGGACAGGATGAAGATGAAGGAGCACGTCATCCTCGCGCATAATATCCTCTCGGGAAGATTCGAGATGACTGCGCGCATCGTCGGAGGGCATCATCGGCATCAGCGCGACATCTATCCGGCAGTAGCGCTCTCAGGAAGAGTCAGCTTCCCGAAGACGACCCTCCAGAGCATGGAGGTCGAGGAGAGAGTGCTTTCGGTGATAGATAAGTACGATTCGATAGTCTCAAGAGACGACTCGTATTCCGCTAAGAGGCCTGTGACGAATGAAGAGATAAAGGCGGCTCTTCGAGATCACGATCTCGAGCTTTCGTATCTATCATCGAGGCTCATCGATGAAGGGATCCTCTCAAGGAAGTATCTCCCGGAGAAAAGAAGGGTCTGATTTTCCGTCGGAGAATCGCTGATTAAAACATTTAAGAAAAACACATCCATCATCTTCTCGCCACTTATTTATATTCTTTGTGCATAAGGTTTAAATAGCTAGATTGCACATTATGCGCTATGAATGAAATCGACTACAAGGGGCTTTTAGAGAAGGCGTCCGCATCGCTTGGCGCGATAAACCGCATCGCGACAGAGTTCGCGAGATTCGAGCTAGCCCCTCGGCTGAAGGAGGAGCTCGACGAGATTCTCGATCTCTCATCGAGAAAGGCAGTCAAGAAGATAATCGGCACTAACGAACCGAAGTACGCTTATGCTGAGCTCATCAACAATCTTATCCAGGCAGAGGACAATCTCTCCGAGGTCGAGATACTGACAAGCGCGGCTGTGAGGGAGGCATATGCTCTTCCGGATGATGATCGCAAGGAGTTCTTCGACGAGCTTGGCATCGAGGAGCCGCTTGACCCTGAGGAATCCGAGCTCTCGCACGAAAGACAGGCCATGCTCTCCGAGATGCTCTCGATATCCTCGCAGATAATAGATGAGTCAGAGTCATACTACTCTCCTGAGCTTGAGGACTATCTCGACGCGGTGTAGCTTCATTTCTCGAATATGAATATCTCCTCTATCTTCGCTTTCAGTACTTTCGCGACCTTGTGGGCGAGCTCAAGCGAAGGATTGTATCTTCCCTGCTCGAGGAACACTATCGTCTCGCGCCGCACATCGACTTTCCTCGCGAGCTCCTCCTGCGTGAGACCATATTTCGCGCGGAATTCCTTGATGCGAGTTCTCATACTCCTTTCCTCTCGAGATAGCAGTTCGTCGCGGCTTTCGCGATAACTCCTGCGAAGAGCGCGGCTATCAGGAAGTAATCTATCCTCTCAACTCCCTCGATCGCGCTTCTTGCCGCCTGATACCCTATCCCGACAGCTATCGCGGCGACCATCGCCCACGCTGCGTTTCGCTCGGCGAGCGCCTCGATCCTCCTCTCCATTTCATCCTTCTTCAGCTTCGCCATTATGTGTATGACATCGAGCGCGAATATACCTACCCAGCCAAGCGTTATTGTCATCATCAGCACCGAATCTATCTCGAAGTACGAGAAGACGACCAGCGGAAGTATGACTGCTACCGTATAGACCCAGCCCTGCCACTTCTTGGGCCAAAGCCCCATCCGCCGTACTTTCTCCTCGCGAACCATTCTGGCTTTCCTATCATTTTATGCACCTCGTCGAGCTATGTTACTTAATTATAACATAATGTTAGAAATAAATAACATAGGAAGTATATAAGCTTTTCGGTCTATATGGCCCTGCGCGGAAATTAGGCCTGCTTTTTAAGCAGGCCGTAGTAAAATGATCTT